>NZ_JAFIRA010000019.1 GCF_022848905.1 Thermostichus vulcanus str. 'Rupite' | reverse complement strand
TCAACAACCGGATCAAGGTAATCAAGCGACAAGGGTATGGGTTTACCAACATTACTAACTTCAGAGCCAGATTATTAGCAGCTTTCTGGCCTTAGTAATCCTTGATCACCATAAGTCCAGGAGAGCCGTCTCGCTTCTCTTCGGGGAAGTGGAATTAATGGAAAGCTGGCGATCCTAGCTTTGCGCTCGGCGGAGCTCAAGACAGTTTCTCGCTTCTCTTCGGGGAAGTGGAATTAATGGAAAGAACTACTACCGGAATCGCTGAAACCGGTAGTAGTTGCTCGCTTCTCTTCGGGGAAGTGGAATTAATGGAAAGTTTCATCTCGGTACGCTGGTAGACAACGAGTCCGCTCGCTTCTCTTCGGGGAAGTGGAATTAATGGAAAACCCGCCTGATGAGTCGGGGCCGAAACCGTTTAGGTCGCGCTCGCTTCTCTTCGGGGAAGTGGAATTAATGGAAAACCTATCCAGGACCGGTTGTGGAGGCAGCCAGGCTGCTCCCTCGCTTCTCTTCGGGGAAGTGGAATTAATGGAAAACCACTTCCTATTGATCACGTTTCTGCTCTCGGAGTCCAGTTAGCTCGCTTCTCTTCGGGGAAGTGGAATTAATGGAAAATGCACCAACTTGGCGGGTAACAACCCGATTCCAGGTACTCGCTTCTCTTCGGGGAAGTGGAATTAATGGAAAATGGCCCTGGGTCTGGACTACCAGTTCGTACAGATGCTTGCTCGCTTCTCTTCGGGGAAGTGGAATTAATGGAAACGTTGTGCTAGCGTAGTTTTGCTGTTTTTAGGGAGAACTCGCTTCTCTTCGGGGAAGTGGAATTAATGGAAACCTCTTCCAGGAGATCCTGATCCAGGCTTATATTGGTTCTCGCTTCTCTTCGGGGAAGTGGAATTAATGGAAACCTGTAGTTTTCACCCCACCGGTCGCAGAGTGTGCCACTCGCTTCTCTTCGGGGAAGTGGAATTAATGGAAACTCCTCCAGCTCGGAGTAGTAGTCCTTTTCCCTCGCGCTCGCTTCTCTTCGGGGAAGTGGAATTAATGGAAACTATTTATCCTTGCCATTGGATTATGACTAATACCTAACTCGCTTCTCTTCGGGGAAGTGGAATTAATGGAAACTTCTCCCTGTCTGGATAGAGTCTTCCAGTTCAGAGTGCTCGCTTCTCTTCGGGGAAGTGGAATTAATGGAAACTATCTAAGTCAATCATTATTACTTGTAAAAGCTGTTCTCGCTTCTCTTCGGGGAAGTGGAATTAATGGAAACCCTGCCCTCTTGTTCAGAGAGAATCTTCTCTCTAGTCTCTCGCTTCTCTTCGGGGAAGTGGAATTAATGGAAACTCCCACGTGTGGGAGCCTAGCCTATACTTATTCGAGCCTCGCTTCTCTTCGGGGAAGTGGAATTAATGGAAACTTCTCGTTCCGTGTTACGGTTCTCGTTGGGTTGTTTACTTGGCTCGCTTCTCTTCGGGGAAGTGGAATTAATGGAAACACTTTAAGGGATTTGATTAGGTATATATTAAATACGGTTTATCTCGCTTCTCTTCGGGGAAGTGGAATTAATGGAAACTCCAGCGGGGCATTCAGCCCCGCTTTGGCAACCTTGGCCGCCTCGCTTCTCTTCGGGGAAGTGGAATTAATGGAAACACTTCGCTTAAGCCCGTATCAAGCTTAAGTGAAGCCTCGCTTCTCTTCGGGGAAGTGGAATTAATGGAAACTCAGGCAACTGAGAGACAAGTAGGTATTTGTTATTAAACTCGCTTCTCTTCGGGGAAGTGGAATTAATGGAAACGATATGAAGCATGTGCAAGGCTTTGGAAGCCATAACTCGCTTCTCTTCGGGGAAGTGGAATTAATGGAAACCTTGTAGCAAACCGACAACAGTAGAGTAAGCACCCAACTCGCTTCTCTTCGGGGAAGTGGAATTAATGGAAACTAGAAGGGCAGGGATTGTGCGGTCACTCTCCGCCCGCTCGCTTCTCTTCGGGGAAGTGGAATTAATGGAAACTAGATTGGACGCTCTATGCGCCACCACAAGCCGCCTCTCGCTTCTCTTCGGGGAAGTGGAATTAATGGAAACTTGCGGGTCAACTTGAGAGCGAAGTATCAACCAATCCAGCTCGCTTCTCTTCGGGGAAGTGGAATTAATGGAAACGACTTTGCACTTTCTGCCAGCCGGTTGACGCCATGTCTCACTCGCTTCTCTTCGGGGAAGTGGAATTAATGGAAACTCTACTAAACTTTCTCAAATAGCTTTAATAGATCACAAACTCGCTTCTCTTCGGGGAAGTGGAATTAATGGAAACCGGGGTTATCCCCAGGCAACTGTCTCCGCACATACTCGCTTCTCTTCGGGGAAGTGGAATTAATGGAAACTTGGGGGCCAACCCAAGGTTGCGTAAACTTCACGTACCTCTCGCTTCTCTTCGGGGAAGTGGAATTAATGGAAACAACAATTCCCTAACTTCCAGGGAGGATAGGGAATAGTCACTCGCTTCTCTTCGGGGAAGTGGAATTAATGGAAACCCGGTTTGGATGTCCGGGAGCAGCTCTGAATAATACTCGCTTCTCTTCGGGGAAGTGGAATTAATGGAAACTTCCCGCTGGAAAGATTCCCACGCTCCGACAAAACCGCGATCGGCCGGCTCGCTTCTCTTCGGGGAAGTGGAATTAATGGAAACACTCAGGAATCGAATCTTCGAGGGCTTTTTTGTCTCTCTCGCTTCTCTTCGGGGAAGTGGAATTAATGGAAACCTTCGAGGGCTTTTTTGTCTCTCCGAAGGCTCAGAAGTGCTCGCTTCTCTTCGGGGAAGTGGAATTAATGGAAACGACCTTGACCTGCGCCACGATGTCTAGCGCGTCCAGCTCGCTTCTCTTCGGGGAAGTGGAATTAATGGAAACCAAGCGTGCCTGTGTTATATGCTCAATTTCTTGAGCTCGCTTCTCTTCGGGGAAGTGGAATTAATGGAAACACTGTAACTTGTGCGAGAACTTCCATTTCACAAAGACTCGCTTCTCTTCGGGGAAGTGGAATTAATGGAAACGAAATCCACAGCCGTGACTAAACACGTTAAAAGCGCGCTCGCTTCTCTTCGGGGAAGTGGAATTAATGGAAACTCCAAGATGGCAATCAAGTCTGATAGTATGGGTAAACTATATTACTCGCTTCTCTTCGGGGAAGTGGAATTAATGGAAACTCTGGAGCGCAAGGCACATGACATGTCCACTCTCTCCTCGCTTCTCTTCGGGGAAGTGGAATTAATGGAAACAGCGATAAGCAGAATAAATCAGTGAAACCTTGTGCACTCGCTTCTCTTCGGGGAAGTGGAATTAATGGAAACAGATGAAGAGAAAGCTTCCGGTATTTTTGGCTTTTACTTCTCGCTTCTCTTCGGGGAAGTGGAATTAATGGAAACTGATCAACGATCTGAACACGGAGACCGAGAATGGATTCTCCTCGCTTCTCTTCGGGGAAGTGGAATTAATGGAAACACTCGCCACTCTTCGTATTGACTCTGATACTCGGTACTCGCTTCTCTTCGGGGAAGTGGAATTAATGGAAACCCACAACTGGGAAGAGATCCTTAGCGTATTTGTAGATTCTCGCTTCTCTTCGGGGAAGTGGAATTAATGGAAACTTAGCTCTGCAAGGACTTCGTTACTGAAATGAGGAAAACTCGCTTCTCTTCGGGGAAGTGGAATTAATGGAAACCGGTAACCTTCCCGATCCGATGATTCCCCCCAATAGCTCGCTTCTCTTCGGGGAAGTGGAATTAATGGAAACCTCCCTGACCCAACTTCTCGGGGCCGCTGTAACCTCTCGCTTCTCTTCGGGGAAGTGGAATTAATGGAAACCCGCTTATTACGCCACGGCAGAGCGGCCGACACTTCTTTAACCACTCGCTTCTCTTCGGGGAAGTGGAATTAATGGAAACCCTTGATGCTCTACGCTCTAGCTCGTCTTCCGGTCTCGCTTCTCTTCGGGGAAGTGGAATTAATGGAAACAGACTGAGCTCCACACACATGCCATGCTACATTCGATCCGCTCGCTTCTCTTCGGGGAAGTGGAATTAATGGAAACAACCCCCATAGGGATTAAATCCTATGGGGTTTTTATTTTTCTCGCTTCTCTTCGGGGAAGTGGAATTAATGGAAACAGCGTCCAACTGATCGTTTTGATGTCCAGATAGATTTCTCGCTTCTCTTCGGGGAAGTGGAATTAATGGAAACAACTTCAGCGATCACACTCAGCTCCTCTACATGGTAGCCTCGCTTCTCTTCGGGGAAGTGGAATTAATGGAAACTTTTGCTTCTTGATCTTGATATCTTGCTTTTTGATCTTCTCGCTTCTCTTCGGGGAAGTGGAATTAATGGAAACTTCGAGTGCCGCTAAGGCGGTTTGCCTGCACAGCCTCGCTTCTCTTCGGGGAAGTGGAATTAATGGAAACCAAAATGAAACTCAATTACCTGCCCTGGTGGGAGTGCTCGCTTCTCTTCGGGGAAGTGGAATTAATGGAAACGCGATAACCGTTCTCTTCGTCTTCGTCCCCCCAGTACTCGCTTCTCTTCGGGGAAGTGGAATTAATGGAAACTACCATAGCTGGAATGGGGTTCTTGAACTGTTTATTAATCTCGCTTCTCTTCGGGGAAGTGGAATTAATGGAAACCCCATGTTGGGGATAAGTCCTCTCCAAAGATATAAGGACACTCGCTTCTCTTCGGGGAAGTGGAATTAATGGAAACGTACCAAGTCGGTAGCGGTTCGAACGTGCCAGGTACGGCTCGCTTCTCTTCGGGGAAGTGGAATTAATGGAAACTGAAGTAATCGTCCTCTGCTTGCTCTAAGGCTGCTACTCGCTTCTCTTCGGGGAAGTGGAATTAATGGAAACTCAGAGATGAAACCTTCGGCCCAGGTCTTGGCCTCCTCGCTTCTCTTCGGGGAAGTGGAATTAATGGAAACGGATCTCCCAATTAAGACCTGCAAAGTGAGTTACGTGCTCGCTTCTCTTCGGGGAAGTGGAATTAATGGAAACCCTTCACCACACTTCCTCCAGACCTAGCTCGAACTGCTCTTGCCTCGCTTCTCTTCGGGGAAGTGGAATTAATGGAAACACAGCAAGGCGGACTTCGCCTGTTCGACAAAATCTGCTCGCTTCTCTTCGGGGAAGTGGAATTAATGGAAACCTCGCTAAGTGCTCGCTTCTCTTGGCGCACTCTCTGCTCGCTTCTCTTCGGGGAAGTGGAATTAATGGAAACCTTAGCTTTTCTTTGGTATCCCAAGAATGAGTGCCACTCGCTTCTCTTCGGGGAAGTGGAATTAATGGAAACTTGACAACCGCCAAAGTCCAACCCGCCACTTTTCCTCGCTTCTCTTCGGGGAAGTGGAATTAATGGAAACAATTCCGCTTGTTTCGCTGATCCAAATTACCAACCCGTCTCGCTTCTCTTCGGGGAAGTGGAATTAATGGAAACAGGCAAGAAAAGCGCGACTTACAGGCATCTCTACCCCAACTCGCTTCTCTTCGGGGAAGTGGAATTAATGGAAACCTTTTTCTCCTCTACTAAGGGAGAGCGTGATCAATCCTCTCGCTTCTCTTCGGGGAAGTGGAATTAATGGAAACGGGAGCTAGCCCTGGTAATGCTACAACGACTGTGTCACTTCTCGCTTCTCTTCGGGGAAGTGGAATTAATGGAAACAATTTAGCTTCACTACTGCCATCTTCATTCTCCTTCAGGCTCGCTTCTCTTCGGGGAAGTGGAATTAATGGAAACCACGGGGTAGGGACATGATTAGGTTAGATCACGATGACATCTCGCTTCTCTTCGGGGAAGTGGAATTAATGGAAACTCTATACCAAGTGCTGATAGAATACTTTGATTGTCGTAGGCTCGCTTCTCTTCGGGGAAGTGGAATTAATGGAAACTTGTTGTTTGAGCCACTGGTAGAACTCTTCTTCGTCCCTCGCTTCTCTTCGGGGAAGTGGAATTAATGGAAACAGTTGGTGTTAGTCAAGGTGCACTTCAATCGTCTTACTCGCTTCTCTTCGGGGAAGTGGAATTAATGGAAACATTACTTCCTGCGTTGTGGTTATAGCCATTTCTCTCTCCTCGCTTCTCTTCGGGGAAGTGGAATTAATGGAAACTATTACCAGTACTAATACGGCTAGTGGCGCAAGTCCGGGCTCGCTTCTCTTCGGGGAAGTGGAATTAATGGAAACATAAAAAAACCCTGCTGTGAAGCAGGGTTAGGTGGCTCGCTTCTCTTCGGGGAAGTGGAATTAATGGAAAATTGCCTGCACGGATGCAGTCTTGCAGCTCAGAATACTCGCTTCTCTTCGGGGAAGTGGAATTAATGGAAAACGGGCAAAGACGAAATAAGGGCTTTTTTCTCTTGCCCTCGCTTCTCTTCGGGGAAGTGGAATTAATGGAAAAGTGACAACAGCCCCTTGTCTAAGAAGTCTTTGGCTTTAGACAGACTCGCTTCTCTTCGGGGAAGTGGAATTAATGGAAAAGACAGGTCCGGTAGCTCCAATGGTGACAGTAGCTCAAACCTCGCTTCTCTTCGGGGAAGTGGAATTAATGGAAAACGCACAGGGTACCTAGAGGCGTCTCGTTGCGTCCACTCGCTTCTCTTCGGGGAAGTGGAATTAATGGAAAATCGATATGGAGCGAATGTAGAGCTTTAGATGCTCTCTCGCTTCTCTTCGGGGAAGTGGAATTAATGGAAAACGCTATTTATTGGTATCACCGGAAGGTAATCCGATTAACCTTCTCGCTTCTCTTCGGGGAAGTGGAATTAATGGAAAAGATACTCGATCGTCTTAGGTGCGGGCAAGGCTGCCTGCTCGCTTCTCTTCGGGGAAGTGGAATTAATGGAAAAACGTAGGGTCAAAATGGCTCTACTGGATTTAATTTGTGCTCGCTTCTCTTCGGGGAAGTGGAATTAATGGAAAATGTGAGCTGGGAAGCTCCGAGATAGAACGATATTTCCTTCTCGCTTCTCTTCGGGGAAGTGGAATTAATGGAAAATTGAATAAAATTGTTTGTCCACTGGAGTGCCTCTTCTCGCTTCTCTTCGGGGAAGTGGAATTAATGGAAAATCTTAAGTGATTAAGGGAGCGTGTGACTAGAGAAGAGAATCTCGCTTCTCTTCGGGGAAGTGGAATTAATGGAAAATACAGGATGCCCAGTGGCTCCTCTCTCTTTCCTGTTCTCGCTTCTCTTCGGGGAAGTGGAATTAATGGAAAATGGAGTTCATTATAATAACCGTGGGCTGGCAGTGCCCTCGCTTCTCTTCGGGGAAGTGGAATTAATGGAAACGCCCTAGAGGCGGGACGATCTTTCGTCCCGTCCGAACTCGCTTCTCTTCGGGGAAGTGGAATTAATGGAAACATTGTTCGGGCTGGAGGCAAACTCGCCTCTAACCCCTCGCTTCTCTTCGGGGAAGTGGAATTAATGGAAACAAACTCAATTACTTGGCTTGGTGGAAGCGAGTTTTCTACTCGCTTCTCTTCGGGGAAGTGGAATTAATGGAAACAGCTGCCTTCTGCGGGAAGGCAAGTCTCAATGTTGGCCTCGCTTCTCTTCGGGGAAGTGGAATTAATGGAAACCTTTTTTGTTGAACTTGGCTCGTTTCCGTTCGGCTTCTCGCTTCTCTTCGGGGAAGTGGAATTAATGGAAACGTGGTACTCGATTACGCGGGCTGGGGGCAAACTCGCCCTCGCTTCTCTTCGGGGAAGTGGAATTAATGGAAACTTTGCACTCCTGAATAAAGTCGGCTGTCCATTGTTGCTCGCTTCTCTTCGGGGAAGTGGAATTAATGGAAACGGTAAACATATCCATCCGGTATCATCCGGTAAGTATAAACTCGCTTCTCTTCGGGGAAGTGGAATTAATGGAAACTCGTCTGCTGAATTAAAGCGCTTTTGAAAGCGCTTTGCTCGCTTCTCTTCGGGGAAGTGGAATTAATGGAAACGATTAGTTCCATGCTACCCCAGTACTTAATGGCTGCCCTCGCTTCTCTTCGGGGAAGTGGAATTAATGGAAACCTGAGCCGTCTCTGCGCTTTTTCTCCGCTTGCGCGAACTCGCTTCTCTTCGGGGAAGTGGAATTAATGGAAACACAGTTGGCCCAAAGGGTCGACAACTTTCCGTCCCGTCTCGCTTCTCTTCGGGGAAGTGGAATTAATGGAAACTTTTCTTCTGGCGAATTTGGAGCAGAGCTTGTTTAGCCTCTCGCTTCTCTTCGGGGAAGTGGAATTAATGGAAACCTATTCGGCCATGATCCACTGGCGCCACAGCACACAAGCTCGCTTCTCTTCGGGGAAGTGGAATTAATGGAAACTACAATCTTCGCTGCCCGAAAATAAAACAATTGAGTTTCTCGCTTCTCTTCGGGGAAGTGGAATTAATGGAAACGCCTAGAATAGGCACTAATCTTGCCTGAGTGATCCGCTCGCTTCTCTTCGGGGAAGTGGAATTAATGGAAACAGTTTTTCCTGTAGCTGTCCATAACTGCTAAAGGGGAACTCGCTTCTCTTCGGGGAAGTGGAATTAATGGAAACTGTGAGTGAGAATTTGTCGACTACACTTTTGCTCAATGACTCGCTTCTCTTCGGGGAAGTGGAATTAATGGAAACACGAACGAGAGCGGTGAGGGGCTTAAGCTGGGCGACTCGCTTCTCTTCGGGGAAGTGGAATTAATGGAAACAGCAACCTATCAAGCCGTGAACACAAAAGCTCAAAATCCTCGCTTCTCTTCGGGGAAGTGGAATTAATGGAAACCCCCACGGCAGGGTTTTTTTATGCACCACGTACACGCTCGCTTCTCTTCGGGGAAGTGGAATTAATGGAAACTGCGTTCGGAAAACGCTCTTGAAACCGCTTCACGCGCCTCGCTTCTCTTCGGGGAAGTGGAATTAATGGAAACCCCAACAAGTTGCTGCTACAGGTGGCAAGTGCTTCCTGACTGCTCGCTTCTCTTCGGGGAAGTGGAATTAATGGAAACCACTGAGGAGGGGTTGACCGCTACGGCTAACCGTACCATCTCGCTTCTCTTCGGGGAAGTGGAATTAATGGAAACCAATCCATTGGGTATGGTCAGGGCCAGTGATTTTCCTCGCTTCTCTTCGGGGAAGTGGAATTAATGGAAACATATATACCCCCTACCGTAGGGGACACATTCTGTTTCGTACTCGCTTCTCTTCGGGGAAGTGGAATTAATGGAAACACAACTTCTGGCTAGCCTCGTCACACGGCAAGTTACTCGCTTCTCTTCGGGGAAGTGGAATTAATGGAAACAACCTGCGACGGAACCGTCTTTCCCTACAGCCTTTCTCTCGCTTCTCTTCGGGGAAGTGGAATTAATGGAAACTAATTGCCCTAGTGGTGGGACGATCTTCCGCCCTACTCGCTTCTCTTCGGGGAAGTGGAATTAATGGAAACATTCTGCCAGCATCCGTCAAGCGCAAAATCGCAAGCTCTCGCTTCTCTTCGGGGAAGTGGAATTAATGGAAACTAATTGCCCTAGTGGTGGGACGATCTTCCGCCCTACTCGCTTCTCTTCGGGGAAGTGGAATTAATGGAAACCTGGGCTTCGGGGATGGTGGGGAAACGCTTCTGGACTCGCTTCTCTTCGGGGAAGTGGAATTAATGGAAACTAATAGGCCGCCACAATCTCCTCCTCTGGGATCGGCTCGCTTCTCTTCGGGGAAGTGGAATTAATGGAAACAATTAGGTTAGTAACCTTTGCGAAGGTTACCACCCACTGGACCTCGCTTCTCTTCGGGGAAGTGGAATTAATGGAAACGTTCCACCGCTGGTCGGGGAGCAAAATACCACTCGGCTCGCTTCTCTTCGGGGAAGTGGAATTAATGGAAACCCCATACCTCGGAGAATTGTGTATGCGTTGGCCTGATGCAGCGATTAAAAAACGGGCAAAAGAAGTCTTGGCGGAATACAAGCTGACCCCAGAGCAAATTTTGCAGGGAGGTACCAGGGGACAGATAAACCAACTGCGACGGGATCCCTCACACTATATGCGGTTTGGCCCCTGGTGGCCGCGGGTGCGGGCTTTGCTGCTCAAGTACCAGGGGGAGGATGCCTCCTTTTGTGCCGATTGGGGTGGGGATCCCGATTTTTTGGCCCACTACACCTATGGAGATGATTTCCTGGATTGGGTAGCCGCGTTTGAATACCTTGACCGAGATGGGGATCTGTGGGATCGGGCGGACAAACCCCACTCGATTACCCTGCCAGATGGATCCCGTGCGTTGTACTCGCCTGGGGTTGGGTTAATCGACGATTAGCAGTTTTTCTCTTCTCTCCTCTCTTTTCTCGTTCCGAGGGTGTGCCATGGGCAAAGTCTTTACGTTGGTAGGGATCCCTTATGTGAGCATGGGAATGTACCGGTTAAAGCCGTTGGCATTCTAGAGAAGCGGATTGGAGGCATTGTGCCTGTAGAGGATCCCAAACCAGGGCGGCAACGCAAAAATCCAGCTTGAAATCCTTATTGAGGGTCAGGGATCCTGAGCAGGGCCCGGCTCTTGGACCATACCAGCAACGAATGGATCCCGATCCAGAGACTTGTCCAAAGCCAATTATCCAGCCAAATCTTACCCAACACCGGCAGAGTCAAACCATGGGTACCTCCCAAACCTAGTCCTGCCAGAAAGATTAAAATCTGAAAACCAATAAACCCCACAATCAACATCAACGGGATCCAAAGGTAGTTGCGCCACAGTTTGTCGGGGGTAAAAAGCGGGCGATAACTGGCGGCTAGAGTAACACTCAAGGTGGAGATGCCCAAAACAATGCCCCAGCCAAACGAGTCGAGAGTGCGGGGATAGTTGTGGAGAAGATAGCCAAAGATTTGATTGGATAGCCAAATCATTAGGGTGCTGATAATAGCCTTTTGCCGACTGAGGGTGGTTCCTGTGAGGATGCCAATGGTAACAAAGGGTAGGGTGCAAGTGTAGGTGATGCTACCCAAGCATCCCACTGTAGTCAGCAGACTTGGCCAGAATCTGCCATAAGCCATTTGTTGGCAGGATTGCAGCCAAATGGGGGTGGGGATGTGGGTTCTTCTTTGGGATTGAGATATAAAAGTTGTGGAAGATTGTAGGCTGGTCATGGTTTAGTTTCCGGGGAAAAGGTGGGCTTTGAGAGGGCATTGATCAATCACATGTTCCTGGACAATGCGCTTGGCAATTTCGGGAGTTACGCGCGTATACCAGGTGCGATCACCGGAGTAGAAGACCACAGGGCCGCGCTGACAAACTTCTAGGCAACCGGAGGTGATCACCTTGACGTTGAGCTGAGCAGCTTGAACAGCAGATTCTAGAGCTGTGACGATGGGCTGGTAGCAGCGGGAAGGATTGCAGCGGCTAGATCGACAGACTGAAAGATAAGGGCGCTTGAGCGGGTTATCATCATACGGGATCCGCTTTTTTCCCTCTACATAGATTTGTCGTATCTCCTCATACAAAGAGAGTTTTTGGTAATCAGCTTTCCCTTCCGGGAGATAATCCTCATCTGAGCCTAGAAAGGGACTGGGCAGAAAGATTTGCATCAACGATTCACCTGCCCCATTCCAAAACTGGATCCCCCACATGCGGGGTTTGCCATCCGGGTTAAGGCGCTGATAGAGAGCTGCGCGACTGACAAGACGTTTTTTTCTCAGTTCCGGTGGTGTTTTGTTGTGAGGGCCGCCTTGATGTTCTTCCAAACACAAGTGCAGATGCCAAGTCTCGGTGGCCACAGTTAAATAGCCATCGTAGAGCACACAAAGAGCAGGGGGAGCCTTAAAGGACAACTCCAGCACTCCTCCCTCCACCACGTGACCCAATTGCACATCAGCCCAGTGCTCCTGAACCAGGTTGTAAAGCAATGGCCCAAGGCTATCAATATGGGTCGGGATCCCTTCGTAGGCAAGTGTCCAACCGTTGGCAGAAGCCTCCTGCCACGATTGATGCAGTGGCTGAATCCAGGGAGAAAATGGGCTCATGAATTTGACTCCTCTCCCTTAATTTCCTGGGGTACCTGTTGAACAAGTTGAACAAACTTAGAATGCTCAGGAGACTGGATCCCTTGTTGTAGCACTTCTAAGACGCGTGTCATCTGTTGGTTAAGAAGCGCCTGTCTATCCAGCCATAAGCCTGGGAAGGTGGCACATTTTAGGATCCCGTTTTCGTCAGGTTCCAGAGAACTATAACTTCCCGCTTGCAGGGTAAACCAATCTAATCCTCCCTCCAAGGTGCGCCAAACAATGTACTCTCGCACTTGATTGCGGCGATAAACCTCTTTCTTTTCATGTAAATCCAGCGAAGCAGAACTGGCGGCAATCTCAACAATCAATTCAGGGCTGCCCTCAATATAATCATCCTCGGAAATCATGGCTTGTTGACCGGGCACAAACAAAACAATATCCGGCTGAAGCTCATTCTTGGCATCCATCCGCACAGTCGGATTGTCAGCAAGAACAAGACCAGGAAGGCTAATTTTGTAGACTCCTAACCAGATCAGTAAATTAGCGTGTGGCTCACCATGGCTTCTAACTCGCAACGGGGATCCCATATAAACCACTCCTTCCACCAGTTCTGCTTTTTTGAGATCCGGCATGGCTTCATAGCGCCGCTCAAATTCAGCACGACTGAGATGGTCGCCACTTTCTAGCGGTGGGATCCGGGTTGGTGTGGATAACATCGCTCTGACCTCAGATGGAGGGTTGGCATGGGCTCCGGTGATTTCATCCTAAACTTGAGCCAGCGGCGGGATGCGGGCAATCACCCCTCGTTTGAGGGGGCGCTCTGCCCAAGGCAGGATGCCATCGGGTTTGGCAAGGTAGAGCTGAGCGGTTGCCAAGATCGCCTCCGTATCCTTCGGATCCAAATCTCCAAAGACATAAGTGGTTTTATCGGGTGCGGCCAGGCCGATAACACAGGCATGGCTACAGCCGCTCATGCATTCGACCGGTTGCAGATAGAGGCGGGGATCCCGTGGCTTGGATTGAAGGGTGTTAAGCAGGGTTTCCCCTTGGCTGGTGCCCTGCCGTGTGCCGTTGACCCATTGGGATCCACAGGTAGTGCACACCAGCAGGTAATGGGGTTTGGCAGTACCGGGTTCTAGAGGTTGGGATTGGGCTTGTGTCATCATGGCTTGTCTTGGGCTAAAGGGTTGAATGAAAGGAACTGAGGCTGGGATCCGTCCCATGCGGTAGCGGTAAAAATCAAGCCTCTAAAACTGTCCCCGCAGATTGACTCGGATGGTTTGTCCGATGCCGGGATAGCCGGGGAAGACTTCAATACTGCTGGTTCAGCAGGTTATCGACCCCGACATCCAACGCCAGAGTCTCGGAAAGGGGGATCCCACCCCTCAAAGCTAAAGTGGTATAGCCGGGCAGGTAGCGCAAGGCTTCTTGAGCCGTTCTGGCCCCCTGTTCACGAATTTGCTGAAGGGTAACCACATAAACCGGGCGGGAAGAGTCTCGCAGAAGCCCTGGACGGCGAAACGGGCTGGTCACCGGCTGGTTGAGAATATCGGCGCTAATGCCTGTGTCCAGAATGTCAGTCTCTAAAGATTGAACCGGCTGAGTAAGTCCCCTGAGAGCTAGCAGGGATCCCCAGAGACAAAGACCCCAGCCCAAAGCCGAGGGCACAAAAGTTTTCATCAATCAAGTGTCCTTTTCCGTGCGACGCGGAACTAAAGGTCAGGCACAAGTTGATAGGCGGGCATTCTGACTGAGGGAACCCCCCTTGTTCAACAAGAGCGGAGTCCCATCACAGCTGCGGCACAGCGCCGGATTCCCACCGGACTTTCCCCTTTACTCACCGTGGCTGATCCCCACAGTGACCTATCTGTGAATCTGCATCATAGCGCTAAACATTTAGGATCCCAATCCATGCCAGGGGGATATTCACCAGAACCTTACCAGAACTTTAGGGACTCACTTTAACAACGAAAATCTCTTCATCCGGCATTTGCAGAACCCGTTGCCCGGCTGCTGCTAACTCCTCTCTCGGCAAATCTCGATAGGTCGCTAAAAACTCTGGCAAAACCCGAAATTCCACCTGCCTACCACTTTCTTTATGAATGACAAGGCTGCGCATTTCCTCAACGGAGCCGACTTCCACTAAGCTCAAGTTCATCTTGCCCAAACTGGCCCCCGTACCGGCATGCAAGCCGTCCACAATTGAAGTGAATTGGATCTCTCTGGGGGATTCATGAATCACCTCTACGGCAAAGCGATTCATAGAGGTGTGGGGAGTAGGACTCATCAGCCCTAACTCCTCGAGGGCGCGTAGCCCCATTCGATGTCACCCGTGATGCGAGTCTTCAATCTATTCTTGAACCGTGGCAGCACGGACATTTTGAGCAAAAGCGTTGCATCCTGACATAATACTTTACACTTTAGGGTCTCCAGTCATACGAGTCATCCAAACCACAAAATTACTTTCCTGACGGATAATCAGTTGAATATATCTCAACTTGTCTAACAATTTCTCGCTATATATTTTTGGTATCTCTATCATCAATAGAATTAGATAAGCTATCATACAACACTTGTGCATTAGTACCATTGCCTCAGCAGCGATTCCTCTGACCCCTCAAATCAAAATCCCCAAGCCGAAGTGGTAGTTTCTTTTCGGTGCTACTGGGATCTCGAAGTTTAAGTCTAGAGCCTAATTATGGGATCCCCTTATTAAGGGCAGGTCAACATAAGGTTGATCTGCCTTTAGGGGTTTTTTGGGTTAGGTTTGACTTCCGTGACCCGCCAGCTCAGTTTAAAATTCAGATAAAAGTTCCAAAACACGACAATGCCAATGGCAATCAGGTTGGCCAGTAGATAATGGATGCCGAGATATTCACTCAGCAGGATCAACAGAAAAGAGTTGAGCAACAAGCCAATCAGACAAATGACATTAAACTTGACCAGTCGTTTCAGTCGGTTCAATGCACCGGGTTGCAGCTTGGTGACACTGCGAAACGTCCATAGATCATTCCAAAGAAAGTTGTTCAAAATAGCAACTTCCGAGGAAATCAGCTTGCTGGCCATCAGTCCCCAGCCTAAATTGCTGGGATCATGCAAAAAGTAGAGCAGAATCATATCTACAAAGGTGCCCGAGAGCCCAACAGTGCTAAAGCGCAGGAAGGATCCCAGAGGGCCAAGGGAAAGGCGCAGGTGGATCAGGTGTTGTAGATATTGAATGCAGGTTCGCAGTTGGATTTTGCTCTCGCCATTTTGACGCTCCTGAAACACATAACCGACTTCTTCAATGGTTCCAACTCGGCCCCGAGCCAGCACCTCGATCAGCAGTTTGTAGCCTTTGGGGTTGAGCGGGATCCCGGCAATAGATTTACGCCGAACCAGAAATAACCCACTCAAGGGATCCGAAACACGCCCTAAAACCCCAGGCAGTATGGCCAGCCCGATCAGTTGTGCCCCTCGGGAAATAATGCGCCGACCCAAGCTCCAGTAGCTGACTCCACCCGATTCTGCATAGCGGCTGCCCACTGCCAAGTCTGCTCCCCTTTGCATGGGCTGCCACAACTTGAGAATCATCTCCGGTGGATGCTGCAAGTCCCCATCGATCACCCCCAAAACCTCTCCTTGGGAAACCTGCCAACCTCGCAAAACGGCAGTGGCCAATCCCCGTTCCTGTTGGCGGCAAATGACTTTGAGTTGCGGCAACTGGCCTTGTAACTCCTGGGCCACCTTGGCTGTGTGATCCGGGCTGTTGTCATCCACCACAATCAGCTCATAGGCCCCCGGCAAGACCGTATCCAGGGATCCACACAACTGACTGATCAGGCTTTGGATACTGGAAGCCTCATTGTAGGTGGGGATCACCAGCGAGAGTTGGATAGGACTGGGGTGGGATAGGGGCGGGATCTGGATGGGGGTTACCAAGGCAGTTGGAGCCGTCAATGAAGCAGAAGCAGCATTAGGCATTCAGTAGGCCATCCGAGAAAAGGCAAATTGAATTGAGGATCCTGAAGTGATCCCCTAGAAGACAGGCGTACTCAATCTCAGTAAAGAGCACCGACCTGATTCGCAATAGATCCCCTATCGTACCGATGGATGGCCTCCAGAGCTAGACATTTCTCCACCTACTCAGGCCATTCTCAGAGGGAGCTTGCCGTCAAAGGGATCCCGTTGAAGGGGTGATCAGGACCGGGAACTCGGCACGGGTAGAAGAGTTAGTAGAAGAGTTATCAGAAAGGGGAGGGGTAGGGGTTGAGGTGGGATAAGGGATCCGCTCGTGGTTAGATTCCCGCCAAACCTCCACAAAAGCCTCCGCCACCACCTCCAGATCTTCTAGAGTCAGCCCACTATCGGCTAGCTGGCCATCTTGCCAACGGGCCTTTGCGATCTTTTGCACCGTTGCCCTAGCTCGTTCCATCACTTCAGAACCAAATCCATCGCTCAAGGTCATGCTGCGCAGGGCCGCTTCACAGGCATCTGCCATCATCACCACCCCGGTCTCTTTGCTTTGCGGAATGGGGCCATCGTAGCGGAAGGGTTCTTGCGGCACCGGTTGATCCCCAGCTTTGAGTTGGGCTTGGTGATAAAAATAGGCGATCAGGATTGTGCCCTGGTGCTCAGGAATAAAAGCTCGGACAGCCGTGGGCAGGTTGTATTGCTTGGCTAGGCGGAGGCCATCGCTGACATGGGCCTTGATGATCTGAGCGCTGCGATAGGGATCGTCCAGTTGGGTGTGCGGGTTGAGGCTACCCATCTGGTTCTCGATAAAGTAGCGGGCCTGCAGCATTTTGCCGATGTCGTGGTAGAGGGTGCCGGTACGCACCAGCTCCACATTCAGGTTCAACTTTTGGGCGGCCCGTTCGGCCAAAGTGGCCACAAAAAGGGTGTGTTGAAAGGTGCCAGGGGCTTCTGCCGCCAGTCGGCGCAAGAGAGTCCGGTTCGGGTTGCCCAATTCCAGCAGACGAATCGGGGTCACCAAGTCGAATAGGCGCTCCAGGTAGGGGCTGGCTCCCAGGGCGACAATGCTCCACCCCAAGCTGGTTCCTCCCGCCAAAGCCATCGCCAGGAGATCGATCCCCCCGGTTGTCGCCAAGCTAACCGCTCCATAAGCCAGCATTTGAACCAGAGCTGCCCCACCCCCTAAGAGGGCCAACTCCTCTCGAGAACGAGAACGCCCTGCCAAAGCACAGGCCACGACACTGCCGGAGAGCAAGGGGGCAAAAGCAAGCAAGCTAGCGGGCGCCACCAGGGGCAACAACAACGCTTGCCCGACCACCACCACCAAACCCAGTCCCGCCCCATAGAAACTGCCCAGCAACAGCCCCACCGCCGGGAGGGAACTGAATTCCAGCTTGAACAAAGCCGCCAAAAGCGGAGCCGTGAGAGAAACCATCAGGATCAACACCCGATCCCGTCGGCGCAGATCCGGTTTCAAGCGTTTTTGCAAGGGCACAAAGATGGCTAAGCCCATGCCCATCAGCCCGGCTACTCCCACCAAACCCCAGATATTGACTCCGCGCTGGGTTAGCCCGAAGTGATCCAGAACCAAGAAGATCTCAGGGGTGATGGTTTGATTCGCCCGCACGATCACCTGATTTTCCGTCACAGAGATCAAGACAGGTTCCACTTTTTCAATTTCGGCACGAATGCGTTGGTCGGTGCGTTGCGGATCCACCTCTACATTCGGGGTCAGCACTTGGTTCAGCCACTGGTAGACCAGCGCTTGCAGTTCTTGCCGTTGGGCGGCATTGCCGGGAAAGGTTAAATCGTCCAGTTGGGCTTGGATCCCTTCGGCACGGACTTCGCGGGGTAACCCATCGACAATGCCGATCTTTTGGATGCGTTCCAAGACACGGCGGCTCTGCTGTTGGAGCTGTTGCCAATCGGGATCCACGAGGTTGAGAACGGTGGCTGGGGTCGGGGGAGTGAGCTGTTCTAACTGCAGTAAAGCAGCTTGGTACTGTCGTTGCGCAGCTTCCACCTGAGCGACCAATTGAGTGTAGGGATCCTCTGCCGGAGTCAGGGTCGCTGAACCATCCAACCAGGCCCGTTGCCAAACTTCGATTAATTCTTGTTTGGCCCGTTGCTCAGGAGGGAGTTGATCCGGACGCTCCGCTGGGTTGGCATCCTCTTGTAACCGCAGGGTGGAAGTACGAGTACGAATGGCCTCTTGTCGGGCCCGATCCTGAAGCGGTTCCCAGTCTTCAGGGGCGAGCTGGCGGAGATAGATTTGGGTGGGCAAAGACAGCAACTGTACAGAAACATAGGGCAGGGATCCCGCCTGTTGTCGCACCGCCTCCACAGAAGCCCAGAGAGCTTCCAAATCCTGCTGCATTTTGTCGTTGGCACTGCTGCTGAGCTGGAGCGCTTGTACCACCCGTCGTCGCGCCTCCACTTGTCGGGCTTGAGTGGCTTCCACATCTTCAATTTCTGCAGCAGCAGGCGCCAAAAAGGTTTGTGGGGAACGGCTGCCGATAGTCAGTTGCGGTTCGTTGTAGTAACGGATCCCGTGGACGGCAGTCAGGGAAAGAAGCGTTAGGGTATACCCTGCCAATCGACCCGAGAGCGTAGGCTTTTTGCGGCCATTACTGGAGAGGGATCCCGTCTGTTGCCAGGGGCGCCAGGGGCGACTTGTTCTGTGGGGCAAGTGTTCCACCACAGCTGTAAGTAAGTGTTTCATGGCGTTGTCCCAGGCTAAATCTTTCTCTTTTCTATCCCCTTTTGGCAGAAACAACCCAAACCCCCTGGATTGGCGAACCGAAGTGGAGCCTTGAGGGAACGGATTCAAGTTGATTTGGGTAAGTATAAATGCTTAAGCAGGAATGTTCAATCGCTAATGGTGATATGCCCCAGCATGCCCGCTTCTGCATGTCCAGGGATGGTACAAACCAGAGAATAGACTCCAGATTTGAGCGGAATAAATTGCCATTCCACCGATGCCCCTGGCTTCAGCTCAATTTCCCGAATTTGCCCTTTGATTTCTACACCGGCCACTTCCAATTTGCGAGTCCAGACGGCATCTGCAAAATCTTTGGCGGTGAAATAGTGCTTCAATTGACTGGGGTTGCTCAGATGCAGACGGTACAGGGATCCATTGCGAAAAGTGAGATCCTTGGGCACAAACACCAACTGGCTATCGGCAGTCCCCAGTTGAATGGATTGGTCTTGGGGGGGTTGTTTAGACAGATCCCGAGCGGCAGCCGTGTCCGGCATCCCTGCCCAGAGCATAAGTAGGCATACCCCCAGCAGTAGGCTGCGATAAACCCAACTCAACATGGCAAGGCAAACAACATGGAATACAGACAGATAAACAGTGTTTAGCAAGATTGAGAACCTGTCCCCAGTTTAGTCAGAAGGGATCCCGTTGCGGCCAGAGTTGGGTGGAAACTTTCTTGCCGACGAGCTGGGCGAGAGGCTTTGGGGTTCAGATCCCTTGATCCCGATGGAACAGCACCACCGGTTGTTCAGCCCCGATTGTTTCCACCGCAACAGCAGCGGCATACCCGGCTCCAACCTCTAGGGAGAGAGTGGCCCAAGCGTGCTCCTCTTGGAGAGTAAAAACGGGATCCGGATCCCTGGCCAGGGTTTTGTATCCTGCTAGGCCGGTGCCGATGGCTTTTAGCAGAGCCTCCTTCTGCGTCCAGATTTGAAAAAATAGGGGATCCCGCTCACAATCTGGGCAGTGAGCCAAATCAGCTTGTTCAGCAGCGGAAAAATAGCGTTGGGCAATCGCTTGCCAACGGGGCACAGGCCGAATCCATTCCAAATCCACACCAATCCGATGCCTGAGTATCAGGGCAATCAAGATCCGCTCATGGGAATGGCTGAGGTTGAATTGAATAGATTGAATCGGCTGAGGCGGATCCCTCCAATAGGGTTTACCTCTGGGACTGTGCTCGATCCGAATCGATGCCGGTGGCAGGCCGCTATACTGGCTGAGCAGCATTCTTAGGAACAACCGACTGGCCAGAAACCGTCGCCGATCCGCTTCCGATTGCAGGCGCTCTGCTTTGTTCTGCTCCTCTGGCGATAGGATTCCAACTTGCGGCAGCAACTCCTCCAGAGGGGGAACCCCCCGCAACCACACCTGAGCCACCCGGTCTGATAGGGGGGGGTTGGGTAGCACTTCCCTAACCCCGGATGCCGCTATCCAAGTCGGTGGGAATGACATAGTGCTGTAGAACCCAGAACAGAACCAAAACCGGCCCAACCGAGATCAGGGATCCCGCCGCGATCAACCGCCAATCGGCAGAAAAAGCACTGGCCAAATTCGCTACCCCCAAGGGCAAGGTGTAGAGATTCGGGTCATCCAGCAGCAGCAACGGCCAGAGGAAATCCCCCCACATGGCGACAAAGGTAAAAACCGCTAAGGTGATCAAGGCGGGCCGTACTGCTGGGATCATCACATGCCACCAGATCCCCCAGAGGGAGCAGCCATCGATGCGAGCTGCATCCTCCAATTCCCGCGGGATCCCTGCAAATGCCTGCCGCAGCAAGAAAATCCCAAACGCCGAAGCTGCATAGGGCAGGATCAACCCCACATAGGAATTGCGCAACCCCCACTGCACACTCAGTACGTAGAGGGGGATCATCGTGATCTGGAAAGGGATCATACTGGTGCCGATCAACAGCCAAAACAACAGTTGCCGCCCGCGAAAGGTCATCCGTGCCAAAGGGTAGGCCGCCCAAGAACACACCCAGAGATTCATCAATACCGTTATCCCAGCCACCAGTAGGCTGTTGAAGGTATAGCGCCAAAAGGGATTTTCTCGCCAAACCCGCTCAAACGCTTGCAGCGTCGGTTGAGCCGGGATCCAGCGGGGTGGGTAGGCAAAGATGTTTTCCTGGGGTGACTTGAGGGCTGTGCTCAGCAACCAGAGCAAAGGGGCCAAGATGAGAATGGCCAGGGATCCCAGCAACCCATATAGCAACCCATCCATCAGCCTGACCTTACCCCATCTGAGGGCCGAACTTTCAGGCTGCCGCTTAAATTCAGGAGAACGAAACAGAGGCATTGGATTTAAGGAATAACTGGGGAGCCAGAACCCAAAGGGAGGAGACGAGCCCCCCTTTCACCCATTGGTAGCTAAGCTAACATCCTCCCTACGACTAGAAGCCAGGGGGTTCCTCCTTCATCCAGCCGACTTGTCCAGTCGTAAAGGATCCCAAAAACCCGGCAGCTCCCCAAAAAACTGGCGGGATAATACAGCTAACGGAATGTTCAGCAGCGGAGGCACCGCAGATGACTTCAGTCGAGCGTGCCCAGTGGCTCAAAACTCAAACCCTATTCCAAGCCTTGTCACTGGAGAGTTTGCTGCCTCTGGCAGAGCAGATGCAGGAGCGCCCCTTTCGGCAAGGTCAGGCTTTGGCAGAAGCTGGAACGGTGCCAGACGGGATCCAAATTGTGCTGCAGGGGCGTCTGGACTCTGTCCCGCTGACGGGACGGGAAGAAGGAGATCCCTTGTTGAGTTTGTTGCCGGGATCCGTGATTGGTTTGGCGGAGGTGCTGGCGGAGCAGCCCTTGTCCCGGAGTGTGATTGCTCTTTCGGATGGGAACATAGGTTGGATCCCGGCGGCGGTGGTGCGGGCTTGGGCGGCGGAGTATCCGCAGGTGGCAAGCTGGCTGTCTAACCGAGGGGAAGCCCAGGAATTGGCAGAAGCCCTGGCCCAGATGACCGCTCGCCTTACCTACGAACAAGAACGGCAGGTGGCTTTGCGCCCCTATTTGGTGCCGAAGGTGGAGCGGGGCATCGTCGGCCCCAGTCGGTATGCGGTGCGGTTGCGCCAACAGGTGAAAGAAGCAGCCCACAGCCGCAAACCGATTTTAATTTTTGGGGAACCGGGTCTAGAAAAAGACAACATTGCCGCTTTGATCCACTTTGGATCCCCCTACCGTCGTCAACCGATGATCAAGCTGGATTGCAGCGCCCTGCAGGCCAGTGGAGCGGATTTGTTCGGGCGGGCAGGCGGAAAACCGGGATTGCTGGAATGGCTAGGAGAAGGCACCCTACTTCTGAACAATATCCAAGAGTTGCCCACCGAGTTGATGCCCAAGATCCTACAGCTTTTGGAGACGGGATCCTACACGCCGGTACAACGGGGAGAGGGTGAACTGGCAGTGGCTCCTCGCCCTTATCGCTGTCGAATTCTCATGGTATCGGAACGGGTGATTCCCGCCCTAGAACCCTGGGTAACCGCCATCAAGGTGCCGCCACTGCGGGTGCGTAAAGCCGATATCAAAGCCAAGGCCGACTATTTTCTCAGCCTCTACAGCCGTCGCCGTGGGATCCCGAAACCCCGCCTCACCCCGGAAGCGCTGCGTCGCTTGCAAAGCTACGACTACCCCGGCAACTCCCGGGAACTGCGCAATTTGATTGAGCGGGCGGTGGTTCAGGCGGCAGGGGCACCGGTGCTGAACGAAGAGGTGTTTTGGGCGCCTCAACCCCGCGGTAAGCAGTTTCGTCTTAACCTACTCAATGCCTATCCTGCCCTGCGGAAGTTTCTGCGCAGCCCTTGGTGGACGGATCGCCTCAACTACGGCTTGGTGCTGCCCCTGTATACGCTGGTAGTGTTTCTGCTGTTTTGGGGGCCGCAGGATCGCGCCCACAACATCGGCCTGAACCTGTTTTGGGCCTGGTGGTGGCCGTTGGTGCTGCTGGTGTTTCCGGTTTTGGGGCGAGTGTGGTGTGCGGTCTGTCCCTTCATGATCTACGGGGAACTGGTGCAGAGGGTGTCCTTGTGGGTCTGGCCACGGCAACTGGGGAAATGGCCCCGACCATGGGCGGAGCGCTGGGGGGGATGGGTTTTATTTACCGGCTTTGGCCTAATTTTTCTCTGGGAAGAACTTTGGGATTTGCCGAATACGGCCTATTTATCGGCGTGGTTGCTGTTGTTAATTACCGGCGGGGCGGTGGTGTGCTCGCTGTTGTTTGAACGGCGCTTTTGGTGTCGGTATCTCTGCCCGATTGGGGGCATGAACGGCCTCTACGCCAAACTGGCCATCACCGAGCTGCGGGCGCAGCAGGGTACCTGTTCGGCAGAATGTACCACCTACCAGTGCTACAAAGGTGGCCCCCAAAAGGGGGAGGGTATGGAAACGGGGGGCTGTCCTCTGTACTCCCATCCGGCCCAACTGCAGGAGAACAAAGACTGCGTCCTCTGCATGACCTGTCTCAAGGCTTGCCCGCACCGCTCGGTGGAGTTTAACTTGCGCCCGCCAGGGATCGAGTTGTGGACAACCCATACCCCCCGCCTTCCTGAAGTGGCCTTGCTGTTACTGCTGCTGGGGGGGATTTACCTCCATTGTTTGCCGCAGTTGCTAGTCTGGCTTGAGCAGGTGTGGGGAGTAAGCTGGGATTTGCAAGCCTTTTGGCCGCATCTGGGGGCTTCGCTGCTGGCGCTTGGGATCCCCAGTCTTGTCCCGGTTTTGGCTTATGGATTGACTGGGCTGTGGCAAAGAAAGCGGAAGGGGCAGCGGCGCTTTGCCGAGATAATCTACGGCTATTTGCCTCTCGTGCTAGGAGGAACCCTGGCTTTTTACTGGCCCCTCTTTCTGACAGAGGCCGGGCAGATCCTGCCAGTAACTTGGGCAACCTTTGGCCAGACGGGATCCGCCCTACCGACTTGGATCGCTCATCCAGCCGTGATTGACTTTTTGCAGGGATCCACCTTGATCCTGGCCTTGGTGCTCTCCTGGGTGTTGATCCAAAAAATAGCCCGGCAAGGTTGGCAGTGGCCCTCCCATTTGGGAGCCTTGGTCTTAACCGTCAGTTTATGGCAGGTGCTGGGGGTATAAGCCCCCCTCTCTCCCCCTGAGCTGAGCAGTTCAGGAGACTAAGGCAAGGGATCCCAGGTATCCTGGCGGCGTAGGGTGGCCTGTTTGAGCTGAGTCAGGTTGGCGGATCCCGTACAGAAGGCGGCAATGCGCAACTCCTCGATCACTGCTTGAAACGCCTCGATCACCGTTTGCTCTTGTTGCTCTTGGGCCCCACAAACCGCTTGCAGGGCAGGGGCGGCCATCCCCACCAGATCGGCCCCCAACCGAATGGCTTTGGCAACATCAATGCCATTGCGAATGCCGCCGCTAGCCACCAAGGGCAAATGGGGCAACTGACGGCGAATCTCCAGCAGCGCTAGAGCGGTCGGGATCCCCCAACCGACAAAGGCATGGGCGATGCGCTTGCGCAGCGGATCTGGCTGCCGATGAGCCTCCACTTCGCTCCAACTGGTGCCACCCGCCCCCGCCACATCCAACACGGCTACCCCGCACTCCGCCAACTGCCGCGCCACCGTGGCACTCAGGCCATTCCCCACTTCCTTCACCACCACCGGCACCGGCGACTGGGCCACCAACCGCTCAATGCGACCGTACAACCCGCGCCAATCGGGATCCCCGTGGGGTTGCACCGCCTCTTGCAGGGGGTTGAGGTGCAGGATCAGCCCATCCGCCTCGATCATCTCCACCGCCCGCCGCGCCTGATCCAACCCATAGCCATAGTTCAGCTGGACTGCTCCCAGGTTGGCCAGCAGAAGAATATCAGGGGCGACCTTGCGGACCTGGTAGGTCCAGGCCAGTTCCGGGTGTTCTAGGGCAGCCCGCTGGGATCCCACTCCCATCGCAATCCCCAGGTGTTGGGCGGCGGCGGCTAAATGTAAATTAATCTCATGGGCGGAGCCGGTTCCTCCGGTCATGCTGCTGATCAGGAGGGGAGCCTGCAGCCGTTTACCTAAAAAAGTGCTGCTCAAGTCAATCTGCTCCAGGTGTAACTCCGGCAGAGCGATGTGCTCAAAGAAAAATCGTTCAAACCCGGTGCGGATCCCTTTGGCGGAGACATCCTGCTGTAAAACAATGTCCAGATGATCCTGCTTACGCTCGGAAATGGGAACAGGGGAATTAGGAGGCAAATGGGTCATGGGGTATGGCGGACAGGCACTCCACTTTACCAGCATTGCTCCCGGTTAGGGGGCTGTCTATGATGTGGGCAGGATGAAAGGGATAGCCAGGGCATGTCTTTGCTGGGGCACATCAGGCTATTTTCGTCCAAAATGGGCGTTTTCGCCGTGTTCTGGGTCAGCCAACTTTCTTCTTCTCTCCCCCCTGAGGACGGCCATGCAACACCTACAAATCTTGGTGGCAGAGGGCAATCCTCACCTGCGCAGCCTGTTGTGTTGGCATCTGCAGCAGGCGGGGCACCAGGTTTGTGAAGTCGATACGATCCGCCAGGCAAAAGCTCTGCTGCAACAGCAACTCATTCACCTGATGATTTTGGATGCAGAGCTATCCAACCGGGCTGGGTTGCAACTGTGCCATTGGGCCCATCGTCATTGTGATCTGTTGATTCTGTTGCTCTCTCAACGGGGATCCGAAGCAGACATCATCGCCGGACTGGAAGCAGGAGCTGATCACTACTTAACCAAGCCCCTCAGTATGCAACTGCTGGATGCCCATATTCAGGCCCTGGCCCGTCGGTTTCGTCGCACTGTTCCGCCCACCTTTTTGCAGTATGGGGAGCTGAAAATCGACTTGGTTCAACGGCGCGTTACCTTGGCCGGTGAAGGGATCGACCTCACCCCACAGGAATTTAGTTTGTTGATGGTACTGGCCCAAGCCAACGGGGATCCGGTCTCCCGCATGGAGCTGTTGGAGCGAGCTTGGCCGGATTCCACTGATAACCCGCGCACCGTTGATACCCACATTCTCTCGTTGCGCAAAAAACTGGAACGGGATCCCCGTCAACCCAGTCTGATCCAGACGGTACGCAGTGTCGGTTACTGCTTTGGATGGGAGCGCACTTCCTCAGAGCCTCCACCCACACCTGCCAGAGCGACGGTTTCTTCCGCTTCTTCAAGTATCTCTGCCCCAGCTAAACCCAACCCGTGAGCCCAGTCAGCGCCAGGGATCCCAGTGCTCGTGAAAGTGTCCCTCCAAAATGGCCGCTCGCATTTTGCGGGTATAGGTCATCAGCTCCGATACATTGTGAATGGAAAGTAGGGTGTAACCCAGGATCTCCTGGGCTCGAATCAGGTGGCAGAGGTAAGCCCGACTGAAGTTCCGGCAGGTATAACAGGTGCATTCCGGGTCAATCGGCTCTAGGCTGCGGCGATGTTCGGCATTTTTGATATTCCAGCGGCGACCGCGGCTGATGACGGTGCCATGCCGGGCGTAGCGAGTAGGGATCACACAATCAAACAGATCCACCCCTGCCGCCACTGCAGCGCGCATCTCCTCGTAGGTTCCTACCCCCATCAGGTAGCGCGGTCGATCCGCTGGCAAATAGGGGGCAGTCTGGCGCACAATGGACTGAATTAGGTCGGTCGGTTCTCCGACACTGACCCCCCCAATGGCATAGCCAGGTAGATCAAACTGGCGAATCGCTTCGGCAGAACGGCGGCGCAACTCCGGATAAACGCCCCCCTGGGCAATGCCAAACAGCGCCTGGTCAGGGCGATGATGGGCTTCTACGCAGCGCTTCAGCCATTGACTGGTGCGGGATACTGCCTCTTCCACCGCTTCAGCACTGGCGGGGTAAGGGGGGCACTCGTCAAAAGCCATGATCACATCTGCGCCGAGGGCATTTTGAATCTGAATCGACAGCTCTGGAGTGAAGTGGATGGTACGGCCATCGTGTGGCGAACGAAAAGTAACCCCTTGGTCGTCGATCTGACGGATATCGCTGAGACTAAACACCTGAAAACCACCGGAATCGGTGAGAATTGGCCCCGACCAGCCCATAAAGCGGTGTAGCCCTCCTGCTTCTTGGATAATGCTTTCTCCCGGTTGTAGGTGCAGGTGATAGGTATTGCTGAGGATGATATGGGCACCTGTGTCCTTCAGTTGGGCGGGGGTGAGGGTTTTCACGTTGGCCAGCGTACCCACCGGCATAAAGCAGGGGGTCGGGATCCCGCCGTGGGGGGTGGTGAAGTATCCGGCACGGGCTTGGGTATGGGGGCAGGTGCCTTCGCAGGTAAAGGTAAATGCAGCCAAAGTCAGGGTTGTATCTCAAGCATGCGCAGCAGAGCTTAGCACAGTTGAGGCTAGGAGCGCGGGATCCTACTTTAGATATTTCCTAAACTGTTCCCTTTTTCGCAAACGCCAGATAGCCCTTGACAGGGATCCCTGTTCTTCGGCAGACTTGTAGATCGCCGCGGAACTGGCGGAATGGTAGACGCGCTAGATTCAGGTTCTAGTGGCAGCAATGCCTTCGGGGTTCAAGTCCCCGGTTCCGCACTAGACTAGATAAATGATGGTAAATTACATTACAAAGTCAACAAGAAAGTTAGCAAGATAGCCAGCTGGTCTACCACCCATAAGCTGAGCCAATCTCTCACTGAGATAATTCACTGAGATAATGAAGACCCCGACAAACAAGCCTCTAGTTCCGTCACAGCACGGATTTAAGTTGGCAAAACTAGGGGCCAGTAACTTGTGGCTCATGGCCATGCCCCTAAGCTTGAACCAATAAATTAAGCTAAATTTTCAACTCCCCCTCAATTTGGTTAAGCTTAATCCGGGCTAGGGCTAAGTTACTCTTCTCGCGATCCAGAGCCAGGTAGAAAAACAACCCGTTAACAGTTTTAATGAGTCGAATTAAGTGATATTGATGGGTTAGAATAATTAGAATCTCTTCGATCTCAGTATTCATTTTCAGGGCTTCCGCGGTACGCATCTTGGCACGGATTACCTCTGTATTACCTGCTACGGCTAGCTCCAGATTGGCTGCGGGAAAGAGGGGGGTATCAGTGCCCTTGAACCCCAAACACATTCCACTTTTCCAATCCCCCAAAGCCACCCCCAAAGCTCCATCGATGGCTAATGCCTGGGTTAGACTATCTTCGATCTTCTGCATGGTAGTGCTCTCTTTGAAAAACCTGATGGAATGAATCTGATCGTGGGCCAGCAGAAGTATGAATCCCACCGTTTAATACACAAGGGCGGCACGTGAAGATTATTTCTTCAGATGTCTCTTCAGAAGCTAAGGAACCTCAGATTAAGTTACAAGGTCTTCACACTCCTGGACATCCGTAAAAACACGGAATGTTTTACAAGACTAAACAATATTGACGCTGTCAATATAGAGAATTTTTTGAAGATGGATTGATTCACTTCTATGGACTCTCTATGGACTTGGCCCTCTTTAGGTTTTTTGCGCCAACACCAGACTTCAGGATACCCACTTTCTCTGGGCTAGATTAAAGCCAAACAAGAGTTCTCAGGTAACTCCCTAGCCATATTTCCGGGGATGGCGCTCCCCTTTTGGGCGAAGGGATCCCACTGTTTGGGACCTCATGCTGGGGACAGTGTTGTTCCCATGAGGTCTGGGTATGGATGCGCTGAATCCTTTGGTTGGGTTTTCCAAGGCTCTGGCGGATGTGGTGCAACAGGCGTCCCCGGCTGTTGTTTCAATTTTTGGTCGCCATCACTTTCCCTCCTCCGGGATTCATTGGCAGTCGGATATTGTGTTGACCGCCCAACATAGCCTGGAGCGAGAGGAAGACATTCCGGTACGGTTGGCCAACGGGCAAACCCCCACAGCACGGGTGATCGGGCGGGATCCCGGCAGTGATTTGGCGGTTTTGAAGTTGGAGGTGTCTTCGGGGAGCGCAGGAGGGCAGGCATTTTCTCCCTTGCCGGTGGCAAATCTGGACAACCTAAGCGTGGGATCCCTGGCAATTGCCCTAGCTCGTTTGGGAGAAAAAGGGGTATCCGCCAGTGTGGGGGTGGTGGGATCCCTGTTGGAAGGCTGGCCGACTCGACGCGGCCCTCGCATTGAACGGGTGATTCGCCCCGATATTCGCCTTTACCCTGGGTTCTCTGGAGGACCATTGTTGGATCCCTTGGGGCATTGGATTGGTATGAATACCTCCCGCCTAGGTCGGCGGCTGGACTTTACGAAAAGCAGCGTAAAGCCCCCGGTTTCTAACCGGGGGATATAAGCGCACAGGCTGAATTTATTCAGCAACAGAAATAGTACATACAATAGTCCCCATGAAACGGGTCACCACCACACTCAAGCTCAAGTTTCTTGACCTCAATGTGGTCAAAGCAGAGATGTTTGCCCAGACGGTTTGTGCGACAACCGAACTGGCAAACGAACTGCTCCGCATCAGTCCGAAGGAGCGGAGGGCATTAACAACCGCCAAAGTGGTGACACCACTCAAGTCGGCCCTCTCCAACCAGGTGATTCGTGTCCTGAAGGGGAAAGCCGGCCAGCGGGTCAAACACTTCAAAGTGTTCTGGCCAGAGGTCAACAACCAAAACTGGAAGCTGCACAAAGTAGGTAGCACCTACTCGGTGAGTTTTCCCACGATTCAGGGTGACAAGCGGGTTCCCCTTGAGGTTGGCAGTTCCTACTATGCTGAACGTCTCGAACGTCTTTTAGCTGAGCGGGACTGTGAGCGAGGGACTCTAAAACTGATGCAAATACGTGGGGTTTGGTATGCTGTTCTGTCTATCACTTGGGAAGTTCCCGAAGTGAAGAGTACGGAGCGACTGGGTGTTGACCGGGGGCAGAACCGTTTGGCAGTGGCGGCCACCCGCTGGGGTCGGGCGGTGTTTTTTGGGGGTGGAGAGGTAGCTCACCGTCGTCGTCGTTTCCAGAAGCGTCGCGCCCAGTTGCAACAGGCGGGTAAATACCGAGCACTCAAGCGACTGGAGTGCAAAGAAGCTCGTTGGATGAGGGCGGTCAACCACACCGTTAGCCGCCGCATTGTGCGGTTTGCCAAGGCGGTGAATGCGGATGTGTGGATGGAAGACCTATCGGGTATTCGCCAATCCAGACAGAGCCAGAAGGCGCGTTCGGATGCCGGGAAATCGCGCCATACCTGGTCGTACTACGACCTGGAGTGGAAGGTTGCCTACAAGCTGGAAATGGCGGGTAGGACGCTGCACAAGCGTCCGGCTGCCTACACATCCAAAATCGACCATAGGACAGGATTGATTGGGAAAAGGAGTGGGCATCTGTTCACTGGGCAGGACGGGTATTGCTGTGATGCCGACTGGAACGCGGCTATGAACCTAGCCCAGTGGGACGGATTCTCATGTCCTCTGAGTCTAAAAGAAGCCGTATCTGTAATGGGTGCGGTTGGCTCAGGGGATGGGGTACTTGGCAATCCCCTGAACTCCATGAATACTCCACAGCTTCAAGCTGTGGGGGGCTAGAAGGGAGAATCCCCCGGTTTCTAACCGGGGGAGTGTCAATAACTCGGGAAGCCACTGGGGAAGAAATTCGACAGGCGGTTCAGGCGGCAGTAGCGGGTTTGCTGGTGATTCATCCGGATCATCTGCGCGGATCCATCACCCTTTCCCCGACTTCCACCGGACACTCTGGGGAAACTCCCCCCCAACTCACCCCACGAGAGATCGAGGTCTTAAACCTGCTGGCGGAGGGATCCGGCAACAAAACCATCGCCAAGCAACTGCACATTTCTGAGCACACCGTCAAATTTCACATCACCTCGTTGTTCAATAAACTGGGAGCCACCAGCCGCACCGAAGCCGTCACCGCTGGCATCAAGTTGGGGCTGATCTGGCTCTAGAGAGGGATTGCGACCTTCAGAATTTCTTATCGGTGTAAATGCCATAGGCGATTGCGGCCTCCGTTGCCCCCATCTGCAAACACCACCCGACCATAGCCAAGAAAATGGGGATAAGGCTGGCTACCCCTGGCCAAAGCGGTAACTCCATACAGGTAAGCCCCTGAGGTGGTGGGAGTGGAAATGGGGCGTAACCCTAGAGTAACTATGGTGCCGGGAGGAAGGGCGGGCAAAAACTGAATGTGCAATTCCGATCCTCGAATCTCGGATTGAATTGGAACTGGCAGGGCTTCCGAGTGCCAGCTCTCTCCCAGTACAGCGGTGATTCGCTCAGAGTTAATCCGCAACACTTCCAGATTTTGGCTTTGGTCAATCACCAAGCTTTGTAAAGGTTCTCCGGCCTCCTGCGGCACCTGAACGGTGATTTGTAGAGTTGCTCCCCGAGTATGGGTTTGGCGTGGGCTGACGGCAGTTTTGAGCAGACGGGGTACTTGTTGAAAATAGGTGGTGCCATCGGCTGTTTGAATCGCAAAAGCTGGGGATCCGCTCAACCCCAGCGCTGCCCACAGGAGGATCCCCATTCGTTTCATTGGCGCTTCCTTTCATGAATTTGGATGGATGTGGATTGAATGTCCATGCTGTCACGTTTAGGCCGGTAAAATTGTGACTGTGCTCCGCACCACCTAAAGGGTTAACGTGCTATTCACGAGGCGGAGGATCACAGGGATCCCATACGCTGGTCGGGTAACTGGAAGTGCGGTTCCGGTCACAAGCAGTAGGCTCAGTATGTCCGATGAAGAGACCCAAGCAGGGATAATGCAGGCTGACGGAACAAACCTACCGTTCGCCGATGTGATTGTGATTGGGGCTGGAGTCGCTGGTTTGGTCTGTGCCAGGCAACTGTTGCGGGCAGGGTTGCAGGTTTTGGTGCTGGAGAAATCGGCAGGTTTGGGTGGACGCATGGCCACGCGCCGGGTTGAACATGCCGGACAAACGGTGCCGGTGGATCACGGGGCACAATACCTGACTGCCGATTCCGATGGTCTCAACCGCTGGGTGAAAGAGCTGCTGTCGCTGGGATTGCTGACCGAATGGACGCGCTCGCTGCACCTGCTGGATGCAGATGGGTTGCACCCGGAGGATCCCAATGATGAAAAGCCGCGCTACATCTGCCCTCAGGGCATGTCAGCTCTGGCTAAGCACATGGCAACTCCACTCCAGGTGCATCGGCAAACCCGTGTGGTCAGCCTAAAACCCCTGGAGAAAGCCTGGCAGATCAGCACAGATAATGGCTGTGTTTATCAGGCAGCGTCTCTGGTGGTGGCCATTCCGGCCCCGCAAATGTTACCCCTGCTGGAAGAGGCCCTCCCCTCTACAAGCAATCTGCTCTCCTTGCTGGGATACGCTGAATACTTATCCTGTATCGCGGTGTTGGCGGGCTATGGGGAAGGAATACCACTGCCGGACTGGAAAGGGATTAAATGCCTGGGGGATCCCTTGATGGTCTGGCTAGGGTTGGACAGCAGCAAACGTTCGGAATCGATGCCGCCGGTGATAGTGGTCCATGGGGGGCCGGAGTGGTCGTCTTTGTATCTGGAGGCTACCCCATCCGAGCTGGAGCAAGCCGGGCGAGACTTGTTGGCCCATGCCGCCAAACGGGTTCAACCTGAGTTAGCCACACCGGAATGGATGCAGGTGCACCGCTGGCGCTACTCTCTACCTGTTGAAACCATGGGGCTGGCCAGCCTGGGAACCCGTGTTTCCGCCTCGGACGCTGTCGGGTTGCCACTGGTCTGTGCTGGAGATTGGTGTGCGGGGGGCCGTATAGAAGGGGCTTGGCTATCAGGGCAAGATGCCGCGCAAAAATTGTTGGAAATGCTCGGGATCCCCTTACCGGCTCGCTTCGGGGCTTTGTAGGCTGTCGCTACTGACCACAGGGAGCCGCAAGCCAAAGGTACGGGCAGGGTCAAATTGCTGACGAAGTTTGTCCATGAGGATCCCGGTGGGGCCAAGGTCTTGGGCAAGGGCTGCTTTTAACGGGGGTGGAGCTTCCAGCAGCGTGAGAAAACCACCAGCCGACTTTAAGTGCTGTTGCAGTTGTTCTAGGGATCCCCCTTCTGGGTTGACTACCCAAGCTCGTCCCAGGCCACAGCCCCGGTGCAGTTGCACCCAACAGCCGGGAAAAAGGGCTTGAAACTGTTGCAAAATCCCGAGGCTCCGGTTGGGCAAACAGCCGAATTTCATCAGCACAGTTTCTGAACGAGTTGAACTGGGCTGTAAAGTCATCAAACCCCGCCCCACTTCGGTTGTCGCTGCTAACCCTTCTTTGACTTCTTCCTGCCAATGGAGGGCCTCACCCAGAAATCGCGTTTGGGCCATCTGCTCGGCAATGACCCGCTCTGAGCCATGAAAGAGGATCGCTACATACGGTTCGCCCCCATCCAGCCCCAGGTCCAACCCAACCGGGCTGACCTTGGCCCGCAAAAGCTGCTGACAGAACTCCTCCAACACCATCAGGGATCCCGTCCCCCTGAGGCAACCCTGTGCCGCCGGGAGAGGATAAAGCCGCAAGCTCACCTGGGTCACGATGCCCAAACTGCCCAGGGATCCGGTGAACAGCTTCATCAGGTCGTATCCCGCCACATTTTTCACCACCCGTCCGCCGGCTTTGGCCACTTCCCCATCCGCGCGCACAAAGGTGATCCCCAAAATTAAGTCCCGGATCCCGCCATAGCGCTGTCGCAGGGAACCCGTATCGGCTGTGGCGAGGATCCCGCCCAAGGTGGCCCAGTCGGGGTACAGGGGATCCACCGGCCACCATTGCCCTTTTTCCGCCAGGATCCGCTGCAATTCCATGAGGGGCATGCCCGCCTCCACAGTGACGGTGAGGTCGGCAGCCGCATGGTTGATTAAGCGATGCAAACCCCGCGTGCTGACGAGCAGATCCACAGAACCCGTCGGATTGCCCCAGCTCAACTTACTGCCGTTCCCCGCCACCCACAGGGTCTGTCCTAAGTGGCTTTCTGAGTGCTCTTTTAGGATCTCAGCCAGTTCAGCAACCGTGGAGGGAGCCTCGATTTTGGGCGGATGGGGCTGGTTGGCCAGAAACGCCGCCAGATGAGGAGAAAGGGACATGGAGAGAAGCTAAGGGAGAAGTGAAATGAGAGGAACTGCCGCCCCCAAATAACCCACCTGTTTGTGCCAAGGGGAGGGATCCCTTTCGCGGTAGGGCAGTCAACCTTCAGCTTCTCACGACTGACGCGATCAGGTTTACAGTGAGGAGGAAATTCACGCGAGTCAAGCGAGGCTGTTCTGATGACACTGGCTCAGGATGCAACCACTCAGATCCCGGCCTTTTGTGAGGGAATCCAGTACTTCGGGGATCCCTGGCCAGAGTTTGAGCAGTTGGGCCAGACCCCTGCGGTAGATGTCAGCACCGGCAAGCTGACGGATCCCAGCAGTCGAGCGGCAGCCTATCAAACCTTGCTCTATGCCGATGCGCTGCGGTACCTGGTCCTACAGATGACCGCCAGCAAAGCCTCAGGCCATCCGGGCGGGTTTGCCAGCCAAGCGGAAGCCTACGCGGCTTTGGTGTATTTGGGTCATAAGAATATCCCCACCGAAGTCGGTCACCATGCGCCGGGCTTCTATGCCGCCATGTTTTTGGATGGATCCCTGGCGGGGATGGGCATTCATACCGTCGCGGATTTGCGGGCCCGCTTCCGGGAGCGGGAGGGGTTGTTGGGGCACCTATCCGGTTATATTCCCGGTTTGCTGGCTCCGGCGGGGCCGTTGGGTCAGGGACAACATTTTGCAATGGCGGGGGCCCTGCTGTACCCGGATTGCCTCTTTCCAGTGACGATTGGCGATGGCGGATTGGGGGAGCCTTATGTGATGAGCTCCATGCTCCACTTCCACACCGCCTTTCCCCAGCGCACCAACTTTCTACCCGTGCTGGTTTGGAATGGCTATAGCCAAGAACACCACAGCATGGTTTCCACAGCCAGCAATGCCCAAATGACCGAGTACTGGCGGGGCAATGGCTTTGCGGAAGTAGTGTTGGTGGATGCCAAGGAGTTTGATGATGCCGAGCAGCCCGGCCCTTATGTGGATAGCACCCTGTTTTCATGGGAAGGGCGGATCCGCTTTGCCCAGAGGGTACTCACCGAAATGGAACGGGCAATCCAGTCGGCAATGGGGGGAACACTGACGGTGTTTATCCTCAAACAACTGAAGGGATCCGGTGTGCACGCCAAGGGCTCCAAATCCCACAATCTCTACGGCCACCATACCCTCGATAACCCGGACATCGTCGCGGCGTTACAGGCACGGGCCTTGGCTCCGGCGGCTTGGGCGTTGGTGCGGCAAAACTGTGAACGAGCAGCAGGAGGTCCTGCGGCCAAGGTGGTGGTGACCGAATCCATCCGCCCCCTACCGGAGCTGGGATCCCTCACCCTTACAGAGTTTCCCCTGGGGGATAAACAGGTTTCCACCACGGCTATGGGCGCAATGGTGGTACAAGTGGGGCAAAAGGATCCCGCTTTTTTGGTCTCCAACGCCGATGGGAACGAAGCGTCTGGCATTGCCAACATCAACCAGGGTCTGAAGGTGATTCACCCCACCGTGGATCCCCTCTACAACCAGCAGCCGCAGGGACAGGTCTATGAACCCCTGAGCGAAGATGCCTGTGCCGGGCTGACGGCGGGTCTAGCTCTTTTGGGCGGGCGGGCACTGTGGTGTTCCTATGAATCGTTTGCCATCAATGGCCTCCCGATTTGGCAAACCGTAACTCAGGCAATGGCGGAATTGCGACGACCCACCCCTTCTCTCATTGCCCTCTATACGGCTGGGGCGTTGGAGCAGGGGCGCAACGGCTGGACCCACCAACGGCCAGAAATTGAGGCTTACTTGGCGGCCATGATGCGCAACGGTAATGTCTTCCCCCTCTTTCCGCCGGATGCCAACTGTACGCAAGCCGCCTACGAGTGGGCCTTGGGCACCTGCAACAAAGGGATCCCGATCATTGCCAGCAAAACCCCTCTACCCATCCGCACCACCCTAAAACAAGCTCGCCAAGCGGTGGAACAGGGTTGCACCGTACTCCAGGAACTTCCCGGATCCCAAACGGTGGTCTTTGCGGTGGTGGGGGATATGATCCTGCTGCCCGTGTTTGAGGCGGCTGAGCAGCTGAACGCACAAGGGATCGGATCCCGAATCGTGTCGGTGGTTAACCCACGTCGTTTGTATCGCCCTGAGGATGTGGCTTGGGCCACCTGCGCCCAGCCGGATGGAACCTTTCTTGCCGAGGCAGCGTTTCGGGATCTGTTTGCCGGGGATGCCTTAATTGGGGTGACAGGGGGGGCCAGTTTGATGCTAGAGCCGCTGATGTTGCGCTATGCTGGCCGGCGGGATTTCTTGAGCTGGAAACGGGGGGAAACCACCGCCACACCGGCTGAGTTAATGGGCTTCAACGGTTTAACGGCGCAGGCTTTTGTGCAGCGGGCCCAGCAGTTGTTGGGAGGGGGATAGTCTGCTGGGGAGCTCGGCTTCAGCCCCCTCTAATCTCTTCTAGTCCTTCTACTGACATTCTCCCCGTGCCTAGTCGCGTCAGCGTTGCGTAGCAACAAGGCAGGGGATTCTTTCCCTGTCCGACTTGGCTATCGAGGCTTGCCACTACGTCTACCCTTGCAATCACCACCCAGCCAGCACTCGAACGTTTCGTGAACTCGCCTCACAACATCTTGCAAAGTATGGGACGGAATCTCTGCATACTCTGGAAACAGCTTTTTCGAGTTGACCAGATCCCGCTTCTGCGAGTAAAAGTCAGGGCGATCTTTCAGTTCTGGCAGATGGCAAACAAGCGGACAGGCAGCAACGTCACAACGATTCTGCTCCCACCAGTTGAACCGCTCTGCTAGTCGATAGTTGTATTGCCTAGTTGTATTGCCTGCGACACAGTTCAAGCTATCGGTCGATCGTGGCTTGCTGCTGTCGAGTTAATCGTAGTCGGTACTGATAGGCGGTTCGCATGGTACTGCTGTAATGCAAATACAGATAGGATTGCGATACATGAGAAGTCTTTCCGTTCGGATTTCGGATATAGAAAAACAGCATTTAGATAACATTTAGATAAGTATTGTCGTCTTACGGAGCGAACCCAAAGCGATGTTTTGAGGCAATACATTCGGAGCTTGTCTGTCGAGGGGGTATTGAAGCCCATGAACGACAGACCCGCAATTCTTCCCGACGCTATGCCTACGGCACGCGACGCGAACACCTAACGGGTAGAGCGCGGGGCTGCTTGCGGTTAAAGCTCATCCTGACACTCCCCTATGCGGGCAGGCTGCGCCAACGGGAGAGCACGGAGCTTCCCGCCGACTAGCTAACCTAACCGAGAAGTGGATAGAAATGACCCACCGGCCCCTGACCCGCTCCAATCGCCAGAGGATGACGCAGCGCTTCCGTCACATAGAGCTTGGCCTGTTGAACCGCCTCGAAAGGCTCCTTCCCCCAAGCCAGTTGCGCTGCGATTGCCGCCGAAAGCGTACAGCCGGTGCCATGGGTGTGACGGGTGGGGATCCGCTCCGTTTTCAATACTTCCAATCGCTGCCCATCAAACCATACATCCACCCCCTGCAGCTCCCCCGGCATGCCGCCCCCCTTCACCAGCACCGCCGGGGATCCCTGGTATCCAATCCGTTCCGCAGCCGCTTTCATATCCTCCAGGGAGTGCAGCTCCAAGCCGGACAAGATTTGCGCCTCGTAGCGGTTGGGCGTGAGCACCTGGGCTAAGGGGATTAAACGCTCTCGAATCGCCACAATCGCCTCTTCCGCCAGCAACTTCGCTCCTGTCCGCGACACCATCACCGGATCCACAACGAGGGGGTTGAGCCCCAATCGCTCCACTTGGTGAGCCACTTCCTGAACGATCTCCTGATTTAGCAGCATGCCGGTTTTGATCCCCTGCACGCCGATATCACCCACCACCGCCTCTATTTGAGCAGCCACCGCCTCTGGGGGTAAGGCATCGACCCGACTGACCCCAAGGGTATTTTGGGCGGTAACACAGGTGAGCGCCGCTGTCCCGTGAACCCGCTGAAAGGCAAAGGTGCGCAGATCCGCCTGAATGCCTGCCCCACCGCCACTATCGGATCCGGCAATGGTCAGAGCGACGGGAGGACGTAATTCCGTTACTACAGTTGCTTCACTCACGGAAAACTCAAGATTCACTGGGATTTTGGTGAATTGGATCCCCTGGTGTCGTCGCCACCACCTCCGCCCACACCTGCTCGCCATCGACCGCAGTTAGGCTCCAGCGCAACAACTCTGCAGGTTGCCCCAGGACTTGGCTCACCTGTTGACAGAGCTGGTCTTCCAGTTGCTCAGCACGGAGGGGTAAAGTCAAGGGCAACGACAGGTGGAGCAAATGCAGCTTCACAACAGAGAAAGAGACTCAGGAACCAAATTGTAGACGGTAAACCTCATCCTCTTGATCGGTTTCCACCACCAGATCGGAGGTAGCATAGGCTACACATAACAGCACAAAGCCCTGTTCCTTCAGCTCTGGCCCAATGCCCATGGCGTCCGGCTGAGTGACAGATCCCGACCGGAGTCGTGCCGCACAAGTGGTACAGACCCCTGCCTGACAAGAGGAAGGCAGCTCGACTCCCTGGTCAAAGGCCGCCTGCAAAACTGGCTGATCGGCAGGAGCGGTGAACCGGTAAGTCTGGCCGCGATGATGAACCGTCACCTGGTAAGCGGTGGCTGCCATCAAGACCGAGCTCCAGTACGAGTACGGGCCACCGTCAGGGACTCCGGCTGGCGCATTTTCTTCACCAGGACCTGGATCTTTTCGGATCCTTCCGCTTTTAAATCGGCAATGTAGTGACCTTTGAGCTGCTCGGCTTCTGCCTCAGTGGAGAAGGGGCCATAGTAGTAGGTGCAGTCTTCGGTGGTGATCTCAATCCAGACCGATAAGCCGCGGATCTTATCCAACAGGTTGGCCAAAGGGTTGCTCACGGGATCCATCCCCCATTAACAGGCGTTAATGATCGTTCGACATCTTTTGCAATCCTCTAGATTCTACTGCCTTTGTTGAGGAATGTATCAGATTCTGTGCGTTTCAGTTGTTGGGGAGAACGCTGTCGGTGGATTTCGTAGAGGGCAATCCCAGCTGCCACCGAAGCATTTAAGCTCTCGGTTCTGCCTGCCAAGGGAATGGAGAGCAGTTGGTCACAATGGCGCTGGGTGAGCAGGCTGATCCCTTCCCCTTCTGAGCCGATTACCAAGGCAATGGGGCGTTGAAAATCTGCACTATACACAGGGGCAGCCCCCTGGCTGGCGGTGCCATAAACCCAAAACCCTTGCTCTTTCAGATATTCCAAGGCTCGATTCAGGTTCACCACCCGCGCCACCGGCAACGTGGAGAGGGCGCCGGCAGCCACCTTCAGCACGGTTGAGGTTACCCCAGCCGCTCGTCGTTGCGGGATCACCATCCCCTGCATCCCGAAGGCTTCCACGCTGCGAGCAATGGCACCCAAATTGTGGGGATCCTGGATCCCGTCCAGCACCACCAAAACAGGGTTGGGGCCGGCCTGCTGGCTGTGTTCCACCAAGCTCTCCAGCTCCATGTACTGGTAGGGAGTGGCCTGGGCGGCAATCCCCTGATGGTTGGCTCCATCCGTGAGGAAATTCAACCGCTGTGGCGAAACTTCGTCAATGACGGTACCCCGCGCCTTGGCCTCTTCCAGGAGGGGCAGAAATTGGGGGCTGTAGCGCAACCGAGAAAGAATCCAAACCCGGTTAAGGGTGGATTGGGCCCGCAGAGCCGCCAGCAATGCCTGACGACCGTAGATGATCTCTTGATCGGGTTCTGGGTCTGCTACCGTCGCTTGGGGATCAGGACGCGAGGGAACCTCTGCCAGAACCTCTCGGGGTGAAGGAATCGGATCCCGACGGCGTTCGCGTGCAGGTTGCGTGCGAATCACCCGTTTGGGCCGTTCCCGTTCCGAATCACGGCGAATCGGTTTTAGCGGAGCCTCCTCCGCAGCAGCTCTGGGAACTGGAGGAGAGCTCTCTTGTCTATCTCGACCTTTGGGCCGCTGCACCCGACTGGCACCACCGGATTGCCCGCCGCGCCGCTGCGGTTTGCCAGCACGGGATAGCTGTAGAGAGGGTTTGCGCTGAGGGGGCTTGGGCATGAGATCGAAACGGATGCAGAGCAAAGAACCATCCTAGCCTTCTTGCTTCGCCACGGCCTCCGCCAAAACATCTGTAAGAGCCAAGACTTGCCTTAGCCGCTCCAGGTTGACCAAATAAAGGTAGCCGAGGATGGTTTCTAACCCACTGGCATTTTGATAATCCGCCAACGGTAAATGTCGGGGGGGACGACCGCAGCCATTGCGCCCCCAACGAACCACTTCCTGCTCTTCAGGGTTGAGATGAGGCAACAACATCAGCAACAATTTCGCCTGAGCAGACCCCCGCACCCTTCCTACCACCTGCTGGTGATAACGCTCCAATCGATCCGGAGGAAATAACTGCTGGCGACGCACATGCAGCTCGTAGATGGCATCTCCCAAATAGGCCAAGGCTGCCGGCGGCAAGCGGCGAATCTCAGCCAGAGAGAGCTTTTCTGAAGTGGGATCAGACAGCAAATCGTTCACGGCAGATTGGGAGAATTGTGTAGAGATATTCAGAATCGCTGTCGTCGGCTCATTTCAAGATTCAATCTATGCTAGGACAAGCGTCCTCTGTTCGACCAGCCTGATGCTCACCATCGAAAACAGCCCAAGGGTGATCCGGATCACTGGGCTAGGGGGGTGGCATGTTGTACGAAGGAACAAGGCACTACGACTGGAGGGGCCTACTTTATGAGCCTTGAAAAGCACGTTGAAACCACTGCCAAAACTCTGGAAGGTAAAATCCAGGAGGCTGTTGGTGAACTCACCGGAGACCAACGGGAAAAGCTGGAAGATAAGGCCAAACAAGCGGAAGCAGCCGCCCGCCAAGTCGTTGAAGATACCCGAGAATCCATCAAGGATGTGGTGGATGAGGTAATGGATTAGGGTTAGCCCAAGCCTGGCAACAACACATCGATGTTGAGCAATAACAAGTAGGCGACGATGGCCCCACCGATGCTGCCCACCAAAAAGCCAGCCGCCAACTCACTCCAAGACTGGGATCCCCCCACGGGGCCGATATTGCGATGGGAGGTAACGGTGCCGTAAAGGGAAAGGGCGGCAGTCATGATCAAGATCAAACCACAGGCCCCCAAAAAACCACTCAAAAGAGCAGTGGGTTCATTGCGCAACGGGCCTAGTTTGGCAAAAGGCCCCACCAACCAGTAGCCATGGGCCATGCCAATTTCCAACCCACGCCAAATCGGGCTGAGGCCAGGGCGGTTGATCGGTAACCAGTCAATCAACAGGCGGACGGCAGGTGCATGGTTGATCGGCGTCCAGAGATCGCCAATTTGCGGATCCCCCTCAGGAACGGTGATGTAGCCCTCGCTGGGCGGAGCAATATCGGCATTGGGTTCAACCATGTCAGCCATGTCAGCAACTCTGTGTCCAGCGCAAAGGGGGATCAAACCATCTCAACAACATCTCAACAATGAGCAGGGATCCCTATAGGCAATGGGGTTGGCCCACAGGGATCCCAAAGGAAGCGGATCAGAAGGTCAAGATATCGGGGAAGAAGCGATTGATCTCAATGAACAGCGCGAAGACGAAAGAGGAGAACAGGATGAACGCCACCGGGGCCGTGGTCAGAAACTTGGTGAAATCAGCCATACATGCCTCTCAAGGGTTGGATCAGAATGGGATGCACAAAAGAAAACTCAGCCAAAGCCCCTCAGCGGGGAGAGATGGGCACAGAAGCCTCAGGAGCTTGAATCTCGCCACTGGCAATTTCCTTGAAGGCAACCACTGGCCACGCCAAAGCCGTGAGGAAACATTGCAGGGCCAAGGCCACGTCGATGGAGCTTTCTTTCATCTCAGGGTTATCCCCATCCCGCACGGCAATCAGGTAGGAACGACCTGCCCAGCCCAGCCAACCGGCAATGTAAAGGAAGAGCAAGCCAGGGATGAGAAACTCGCCTGCATGATTCAAACGACCATCGGTAACCAAGTGCGGTAAACCTTCCTCACCACAGAGCAGGGTGCTGTAGCGCTCAAAACGCTTGCTGGTTTGGGCCAATTTTTGCTCGTAAAAGGCGGCCATTTCCGGGCTGGCACTGACAATCTTGTCTTCCAAGCTGCTCAGCCGCTCATCCATGCGGGCCTGAAAAGCGGGAACTTCGCTGCAAGGTTTCAGACCGATCAAGGGCTCTGCCTGCACAGATTGGGTGAGGCCAAGCGCGATGCAAAGGGCCAGAAGAAGGCTCAAAAAGGTTCGCATAGCAGGATGTGTCCTTGAGGTAGGGGGCTAAGATCTGAATGAAGTTGGATCCTAGTTCAGAGTCGATCCGTACTCGCCCGCTGAGCCGGTCCTCTTAAGAGCCGATGAGTCAGCCTTAAGAGCACCAACTCCCCAATGCCAAAACCTGTTTGGGAAGCGGAAACGGGCACTAAACGGTTAGTATCATACTCCCGAGTGCCTCACCTCAACGGATCGTGGGTTTCAGCTCACACAATTCTTAAGGAAAGCCCTTTTCTCTCTCCTGCTTCTGGTGGATCCCGACCCATGCCCCGCATCCTTGCGCTTGAGACCAGTTGTGACGAAACAGCGGTTGCTGTGGTCGAGGCCGATCCGACCCAGAAGGGCTTTGCCCCACGGGTGCTCAGCTCGGTTGTAGCCAGCCAAATCGAGATCCATGCCGCTTATGGGGGGGTGGTGCCAGAAGTGGCTTCCCGTCAGCATGTGGAGACCTTACCGTTTGTGCTTGAGGCAGCTCTGCAACAGGCAAACTTGAGTGTGGCCGAGGTGGATGCTGTCGCGGTGACCTGTGCCCCTGGTTTGGTGGGATCCCTGTTGGTGGGACTCATGGGGGCAAAAACCTTGGCTTGGCTACACGACAAACCCCTAATCGGGGTACACCATCTTGAGGGGCATCTTTTCAGTGGTTTTTTGGCGGAACCGGATTTGCAGCCCCCCTGTTTGTGTCTGTTGGTTTCTGGCGGGCACACCAGCTTGATCTGGATGAAGGACTACGGAGAGTATGAGACGCTGGGGCGCACCCGTGATGATGCCGCAGGGGAGGCGTTTGATAAGGTGGCCCGTCTCTTGGGATTGGGCTATCCGGGTGGGCCGCAGATCGACCGCTGGGCCCAACAGGGGGATCCACAGCGCTTTCCACTGCCCGAAGGTAAGGTGGATCATCCCTTCGACACCAGTTTCAGCGGCCTTAAAACCGCTGTGTTACGCCTTACCCAACACCTGCAAGCCAAAGGCGAGGCGCTTCCGGTTGCCGATATTGCCGCCAGCTTTCAAGCTCGCCTGACAGGAGTACTCACCGAAAAAGCGCTGGCCTGTGCAGAACACTTGGGCTTATCCACCCTACTGGTGACGGGAGGAGTGGCCGCCAATCGGGAGTTGAGATCCCGCCTCAAGGAAGCTGGAGTAGCCAAAGGGTTGCGGGTGGTGATTCCACCCTTGGCTTGGTGTACGGACAATGCGGCCATGATCGGTGCGGCTGGCTTAAGCCACTGGCTGCGGGGGGAAGTTTCCTCCTTGGACTTGGGGGTGGCCTCTCGCCTGCCCTTGGAAGGGATCCCTGCCCTCTATACTGGGCAATTCACAAGCACAACAGGCTCACCACCCCTTAGGGAGCCACCCCAACGGGATCCCTTATCACCCGGTTTTGTTGCTTCTGCACCTCCAAATAAATCAGCAGAGCATTGATATCGGCTGGGTTGACACCGCCAATCCGGGCTGCTTGGCCCAGCGTCAGAGGGCGAACCGCGGACAGCTTATCCCGCGATTCTTTGGAGAGGGTGGGGATGGCTTGGTAGTCCAGATCAGCGGGCAAGGGGCGATGGTATTGCTTGCTCACCTGCTCAATTTGGGTTTGTTGCCGCTGAATGTAACCGCTGTATTTGACAGCAATTTCGGCAGCTTCTTGCTCAAAGGGATCCAACCCTGGATCCCCCAGATCCCATTCCAGCAGATCCGGGTAATGCACTTGATTGCGGCGCAACAATTCCGCCAAGGTGGCGGATCCCTTGATGGCTTGTCCCGTCAGTTGGCAGAGGTGGATCCCAGCCGGATCCTGGGCTTTCACCCGTTGCTGCTCCAACCGTTGAATTTCTGAGGCGATGCGGGCCTGCTTGGCTTGGAACAGATCCCAGCGGCGGTCATCAATCAAGCCCCATTCCCGTCCCAGCGGGGTTAAGCGCTGGTCAGCATTATCGGAGCGCAGAATGAGGCGATATTCCGAGCGGCTGGTGAGCATGCGGTAGGGTTCCCGCAGCTCTTTGGTGCAGAGATCATCAATCAAGGTGCCGATATAGCTGGACTCCCGCGGTAGAGTCACCAAAGGCTTGCCCTGAGCCAGGCGAGCAGCGTTGATCCCGGCTAATAACCCCTGGGCCGCCGCTTCTTCATAGCCCGTGGTGCCGTTCAGTTGCCCCGCACAAAACAACCCCTGCACCCGTTTGGTCATTAGGGTTGGGTACAGCTGCGTGGCCGGTAGATAGTCATATTCCACCGCGTAGGCGGGGCGCAACATAACGCACTTTTCTAGGCCGGGCAAGGAGCGCAGCATCTGAATCTGGATTTTCTCCGGCATCCCGGTGGAGAAGCCCTGGATATACAACTCCGGCAGATCCCGACCTTCCGGCTCGATAAAGATCTGATGGCTCTCTTTGTCGGCAAACCGGACAATTTTGTCCTCAATGCTGGGGCAGTAGCGCGGCCCTTTGGCATCCACCCAGCCACCGTAGACGGGGGTTTCGTGGAGGTTTTCCCGAATGATGCGATGGGTTTCTGGGGTGGTGCGGGTCAGATGGCAATCCATTTGCTCCCGTGGGATCCACACCTGCGGATCGAAACTAAACCAACGCAGATCGGGATCCCCCGGTTGCCGCTCCATCACGGAAAAGTCCACACTGCGGCGATCCACTCGGGCGGGCGTGCCGGTTTTCAGGCGATCCGTTTCAAACCCCAGTTGGTTGAGGGTATCCGTCAGCCCTTCTACCGCAAACTCTCCCGCCCGTCCGGCGGCTTGCCAGTGACGACCAATCCAAATGCGCCCGCCCAGAAAGGTGCCGGTGGTGAGGATCACCGCTTGGCAGCCAAACACGGTGCCGAAATGGGTGACGACCCCGACAATGTCATCGTTGCGCCCCAGCACCAGATCCGTAACCGTACCCTCCCGAATCGTCAGGTTGGCTTGGGTCTCTACCACCGAGCGCATCACCCGTGCATATTCTCGTTTGTCGGTTTGCGCCCGTAGCGCCCACACGGCGGGCCCCCGCGAGCGGTTCAGAACTCGTTTTTGCAAATAAGTCCGGTCAGTGATCTTGCCCATCTCGCCACCGAGGGCATCGATCTCATGCACCAACTGGGATTTGGCCGGCCCCCCCACCGCCGGGTTACAGGGTTGCCAGGCAATCTTGTCCAGATTCAAGGTCAGCATCAGGGTATTACAACCCAGCCGAGCCGCCGCCAAGGCCGCCTCACAGCCGGAATGGCCGCCTCCCACTACCACCACATCGTAGTGATCGAGAAAATCAATGCTGTCTTGTCCAACCCTGAGCATAGATGTCAAGAACACCAAAAAACTGGAATGGAGCGGGATCCCAATTTATAGCCCCGCTTATTCAGTGTAGCCATCGACCCATAAAGCTAGGATCGGCCTATCACCGGCGTACACCGCGAGGCAGGGATGCTCGCTGATCGCCCCTTTACCCTCCTAGAAAGGCAGCCAATGTGGGCATCCAATGTGGGCATATTGAGCAAGGGAATTGCCCATCCCAAGTTGACTAGAGGGTAACTCTCCGTACCAGTCGCCTGGAAGCAGGCGTTCGCATCGAGTTCCAACCAAACGCCTGGGATCCAAGCTCCAGATGCCCCTAGGTTCTAGGTGCTCAAAATCTACTGCCACTGGAAAGTGACTGTGACGCGATCCCAGTTTGCATCCGTTTTTAATACACTGGCAAAGGCTCGTTCTCCAGCAGGCACGTCGCTGGGCTGAAAACCCACCACCCGGGTATCGACCACCTCTTCTCCCTGGTAAAAGCTAAAACGAGCCTGAGCATTCAACACGGTGCGGGTACTGCGGTTAATGGCCTCCACACTTAAGCGGCTACCGGCACCCACCCGTTCCTCCCGAATTGGCCCAACGATAACAAAATCGCCCGGATTGGCAGCCGCTGCTGCTGGGGTTGCGGTGGGTTCAGGCAAAGGTGGCTGTTGGGCTGTCTCGCTTGAACCGGGATCCGATTGTTGCAGAAGCTCCAAAACTCGAGCCAGCTCCTGCTGAAAGAAAACAAAGGCTTCCCGTGATTGATTGGCCACCTGTGCCAAGATCAGCCGATCCGACTCCTCTACCGGAATCTCCAAAAGAGGGGCAGCCCCACTCAGGGTGACTCGAATGCTGGATACCTCTTGGTTAATGAACTTATCCAGGTAGGGAAAGATGTTGAGAATGCATTCCTGAAAGGATCCCATTGGCATGGTGCGATTATTGGTCAGCACCAAGTCGGCCCGCTCACAACTGTCGCGATCCTCCAAGTCGATCTCCAACGGCACCTGAAAGGATCCCAGGCTGGTATTGGTAATGGTGATCGTAATGCCGTACACTTCCTGCCGCCAACCGTGAATAATCTCCAGGCTGGGACTGGTCACTTCCTCAGTGAAATACTCTCCTGCCCAGGTTGGGGCTGCCAACGCAGCCATGGCAGGCAATAGCACAGCAGTCAAGCGGACAAGTTTCCCGTTCACCTCAGCTCTACCTCACCTACAGCTAGGTTGCTTATCCGGTCGGTGCCACAGGGATCCCTGCTACCCCGGAATGGGAATAGCCTAACCTTAGATCTCATCCTGAACCAAGAGGAACAGATAAGCTTTGTATGAGCCAGAGAACTCTTGTGGGAGGCATCAGACATATACAAGCAAGAGTTGCTATCTCTCATCCTCGACAACCCTCTGCCCATACAGCTCTTGCGCGGGTTTCCCACAACAATGCTCGTGCAATATTTGTGTCTTTGAAAGAGTGCAGAAGAGTGCCCTGGGCAACATATCCTGTGCCTGGTGACAAGCGAAGGAACTGTATTGTGTGTATCCAAAATAGCTGTCTCAATTCATGGGTGAGATTGAATCTCAAGGATAGTCATGAGGATAGTCATGTGTAGATCGAAATCGAATAGGGCTTTGAAATCCTGAAGCTGGGAATTTGTTGTGCGTGACAGCAGCTTGACAGCCATTAGGCTGCATGGATACCATAACTGCATGTCAGCCAGCCTAATTCTGTTGGCTATATCAGTTACAGCCCTTTCGTTAGTCACTTGGCACGGGGGAATTCCCAGTGCTCTTTAACAAAATAGAATATGGAATAAGGACACAACTGTTGTTGTAGCAAACCCACGAAAGGGCTGTAAGGTGAGTTAGGGGCGACTAAGCCTGCCGACTCACTGGTCTAGTGCAGAAGCGGGGGAACCATTTCCAGGGGCTTACTCTGAGCACACACCAGAGAGAGCATCTCTTAGCTCTAGCCCGTCAGCTAACTCCGTCGGCATTAAGAGGTGGCTAAAGAATGATGGATCCGTCTGTGGACGGGATTTCGTTCGTTAGAGACCTACGGGGCTGAACATCAGTGACAGAGGTTTTTGGGCTTGTGGCCCGAGTCCTCTGCCTTCTCCTGTTCACTTCACTCCCCACGGGTGCCCTTATGCAGAATAGGCAGAATAGATTGAATGGTACGGCTGCGGGTCTTGGCTGGATTCAGCAGCTGCGGGACTGGCTTTTTCAGGCGCAGATACTTTGGCCCCTGGCCGGATTCGGGCTCCTGTTGGCCTTGTGGTGGGGGATAGCCCTCTGGCGCAGCGACCTAATGCCCACCCCACCCCAGGCGTTTGTGGCCAATTTGGATTACATTCTGCATCCCTTTTATCGTCGTGGCCCCGGAGATTTGGGGATAGGTTGGTTGCTTTTGGCCAGCCTAAGGCGAGTGCTGACAGGTTTTTTGTTGGGTGCTGTTGTGGCCATTCCGATGGGATTTTGGCTGGGAATGTCACGTTCAGCATGGCTGATGTTCAATCCGATCGTGCAGGTATTGAAGCCGGTTTCACCATTGGCTTGGTTGCCGATTGCTCTTTCTATCTTTAATCTGGCCGATCCTTCCGCCATCTTCGTGATTTTTATCACCTCTCTCTGGCCCACGATCATCAATACCGCCGTCGGCGTAGCCAGTGTGCCCCAGGATTACCTGGATGTGGCACAGGTATTGGAAATGCCTCGTTGGCGGCAAATCCTTAAGGTCATTTGGCCGGCAGCCTTGCCCTATACCTTTACAGGCTTGCGGATCAGCTTGGGGATTGCCTGGTTGGTGATCGTGGCGGTGGAAATGCTCACGGGCGGCATTGGTATTGGCTTTTTTGTCTGGGATGAGTGGAACCGTCTCAATCTCAGCGCTGTGTTTTTATCGGTGCTGGTGATTGGGGTGACGGGGTTGGTGTTGGACTATCTGTTGGGCCGGATCCAAGTGTGGGCAACCCATCGACCGGCAGCCCAGAGCTAATCGGAAGGGAGCCCGCAGTTCGGCCCAGCATCCTGGCCAGGACTGGGGGTAGAGCCTTTTATTCCGACATCAAGGTAGCGAGGTAGGAAGTTGCTCTGGTGATTGACTCTGATTTGGGTGATTGACTCTGATTTGATGTTCTGACTGGATCTATCGATACAATTGCGAGGCTTGTTCATGTTCTCAAGACCTCATTCCCGGCGCAGCTTGTTGCAAGGGTTGGGCGCTGCCGGAGCCGGGATCCTAGCAAGCAGGATCTATCCAACCGTACAAGCCACCGAAATTGAGCCGGTGGTGGATCCGAGTTCTTTGGAGAAGCCCAACTTAACGGTGGGCTATGTGCCGGTCAACGATTGTGCCCCGTTTGCGGTAGCGCATGAGAAGGGCTTCTTTCGGAAATATGGGCTGAATGTGCGCCTCAACCGTGAATCCAGTTGGGCCAACTCTCGGGATGGAGTGATCTTCGGGCGGTTGGATGCTTCGCCTGTGGTAGCTGGGGCTGTAACCAATGCCCGCTTGGGGGCGGAAGGAGCGCGGCGAGCACCCATGTGTGCGGCCATGACCATTCACCGCCACGGCAATGCCATGACCATGAACTCCGCCATGTGGGACTATGGCCTGCGTCCTTGGTTTGAATATGGCGGCAACTTGGAGTCTTTTGGGCGAGACTTTCGTGGCTACTTTCAAACTTTGCCCAGCCAGCGGCGACTATGGGCTACGGTGCTCAGTTCGGCCATTTACGAGTACTTCATCCGGTATTTGGCCGCTGCTGCCGGGATCAATCCAATTGCGGAGTTTCGTATCATCATCATTCCGCCCCCCCAGATGGTCACCAACATTCGTATTGGCGCTATGCAAGCCTACATGGTGGCGGAGCCGTGGAACACCCGAGCGATTACGGGCAATGAGGGGGTTGGCTTTACCTTCGCCCATGGCAAAGAAGTTTGGCGGGGACACCCAGACCGGGTTTTGGCCGTGATGGAGAACTTTATCGAGGAAAATCCTCGCACCTATCGCGCCCTGGTGATGGCGATGATCGAGGCCTGTCGCTACTGCGATCAGCACCGTCAAGAGGTGGCAGAGTTGATCTCGGCGCGGGCCTATACAGGTGCCCCAACTCGCTACACCTTGCCCGCCTTGGCGGGGAACTACAACTACGGCGGCTTTGATGGACAGGATCGCACCCGCATCCTCCCAGACAGCACCTTATTTTTCCAGCTTCCGGAGGATCTGCCCCATCCTGAGCAGGATCATTCCACCTTTTTATGGCAATCCCAGGGCATCTGGTTGGTCACTCAGGCGGCCCGTTGGGGTCAGATCCCAGAGATTCCGGCGGATGTGGAGGAGCGGATTCGGCGGGCTTGGCGTACCGATCTCTACCGAGACATTACCGCTGAAATGGGGATCCCCTGCCCAGCGGAGGATTTCAAGCTTGAGCCGGCAGAGGTATTTATCGACAACAAAGCCTTTGATGCCAGCGACCCGGTCGGCTACCTCAACAGTTTTGAGATTCGGGCCCACCGCCCCGTGGCCTTCCATGTCCGCCCTGCTTGAATCAAATTTGAGTGAGTTGATCGCGCTCTTTGCTCTTTAGAGAAACTGAACAGAAGGAGATGGTTTTGATGAATTATCCTGTACCGTTTTCCCAGACACTAGATGTCACTAATCCATCAGAGAAATTTTTAGAAATCCGGGGTTTGGTGAAAGCCTATCGCGATCCTCAGGGACACGATCTGGTGGTGCTCAATGACATTGATCTGACCGTGGGCGAAACAGAATATGTCTCGATTATTGGGCATTCTGGTTGCGGCAAATCCACTTTGCTCAAGCTAGTAGCAGGGTTAGAGCAACCGACCAAGGGATCCCTGACGTTGCAGGGCAAGCCTATTCGCAAACCTGGAGCCGAGCGCATGATGGTGTTTCAGCACTATTCTCTGTTACCGTGGTTAACGGTGCGAGAAAACATTCAACTGGCGGTAGATGAGGTATTCAAAACCCATTCTCTACAAGAACGGCGTCAGATTGTTGAAGCTCACATTCAACTGGTGCATTTAGAGGCAGCAGCCAATAAATATCCTGACCAAATTTCCGGTGGGATGAAGCAACGGGTCGGCATTGCCCGTGCCTTGGCGATTCGACCCAAGTTGTTGCTGATGGATGAACCCTTTGGTGCTTTGGATGCCTTGACCCGACGCCGTCTGCAGGAGGAGGTTTTGGCCATTTGGGAGGGACATCGGCAGGCGGTGATCATGATCACCCACGATGTGGACGAAGCTGTTTACATGTCAGACAAAATTATCCTGATGAGCAATGGGCCCAAAGCTCGAATTGGCGAAATTTTGACAGTGGATTTGCCGCGCCCTCGCCCCAGCCGTCATGACTTGCGAGAGTTGCAAAACTATCATGATTTACGGAACCATGCCCTCGATTTCTTGGAGAAGTCTTATGCTTCAGGGCCGATCCAGACATCAAAAAAATGACCAAAGAATCAGTTGTTTTTGCAGTCGTTTTTTCCAGATGTTTTTTCATCGAACTGAGGTTTTTCGCTCCAAAACGGCTTTGGCAACGATAGTCACCAGCGCCAACAGCGAGAGCAACACCGCTGCACTGTAGGCCGAGGAAGTGGCGTAGCTCTTGTAGGCATCCTCCACAAACAACGGCAGGGTTTGGGCGCGCCCGATGATATTGCCCGACACCACCGCCACCGCGCCAAATTCCCCCATGGCTCGGGCATTGGTCAAGATGACCCCGTAGAGCAAACCCCAGCGAATGTTGGGCAACGTCACCCGCCAAAAAATCTGCCAGGGATTGGCTCCTAAAGTTTTGGCCGCCTCCTCTTGGTCGGTGCCTGCTTCTTCCAGAACCGGCAGCACTTCCCGCACCACAAAGGGAAGGGTAATAAACGCTGTTGCTAGCACGATGCCTGGAAAGGCAAAAATGATGCGAATATTCCAGCTTTGCAGCCAATCTCCGAGCCATCCCTGTCGCCCAAAGATCAGCACAAACATCAAACCCGCCACCACCGGTGAAATGGAAAAAGGTAGATCGATCAGGCTTAACAAAAAAGTGCGCCCGCGAAACTTTTTGTGAGCAATAGCCAACGCCGCACAGATGCCGAAACAGGTATTCAGAGGCACCACAATCAACGCTGTCAGTACCGTCAGCCAGAGGGCACTGACAAAATCTGGCTGAATCAAGTTCTCAAAAAAAGGCCCGATGCCCCCCTTAAAAGCTTGATAGAACACATTCACCGCCGGGATCCCCAGCAACAGAGCAATATACACAAACACAATGCCAATCAACACCCACTGCACCCAGACCCCTTGCGAGGGTGTTGGCCGCTCGTTTTGAGAGGGTGGAAGGATCCCTGTTTGGCCATAAATCTCTGGTTTTTTCTCAGGCTTCATAGCGACGGCCCCAGGCTTGTAAAAGGTTAATGGCAATCAGTGAAACTAGCGAGATCAAGAGCAAAACCGTGCCGATCACCGTTGCGCCCGCATAGTCATATTGTTCCAATCGTTGAATCACCAAAACAGCCGCAATCAGATCTCGAAAAGGAATGCTGGAGGCGATGATCACAATCGACCCATATTCCCCCACCGCCCGTGAAAAGCCCAAGGCCACTCCCGTTAAAATAGCCGTCATCAACTGTGGCAAAAGTACCTTCCAAAAGGTCTGAAAGCGAGAGGCCCCCAAACTCCAAGCGGCTTCTTCCACTTCCTTTTCAATCTCCTGCAATACCGGCTGCACCGTCCGCACCACAAAAGGCAAGGAGATAAACAGCATCGCCACCCCCACCCCCAAGCGGGTAAAAGAGATGCGGATTCCCATCGGCGCCAGCAGGGATCCAATCCAGCCATTGGTGCTGTAGACCGTCGCCAGGGTCAGCCCCGCCACCGCCGTGGGTAACGCAAAGGGCAAATCAAGGATCCCCTCGATCACTGTTTTGAACGGGAACCGATAGCGCACCAATACCCACGCTGTCAGGGTGCCCAAAACGCCGTTGATTAAGGCCGCGATCAAGGCCGTGACAAAGGTAACCTCATAGGTGGACATCGCCACCCGATCCGTGGCAATTCGCCAAAACTCCGCCGGCCCCACCGTGCTAGCCCGCAGTACCAAAGCGGTTAGGGGCACCAGCAGCATGAAAAACAAATAGATGAACGTCACCCGCCACGGCCACGATAGATGGGCCAGAGCCTTGAGGGGATTGACGCTAGACTGAGATGTAGGGGCAGAGGAGATAGTCATGAGCATCGAAGAATTCTTAAATGATGTGAAATGACGTAAGATTCTAGTGCTTGTTTGTGGCTATGGGATCCTTTGTCTCCTCGCTGATGAAAACCTAAACAATGACATCATTATTCGGAGTGTTTTACGACAAAATTCAGCTATTTCTTTTCAGCGCACTCAAAAAGTTGGTCTTGATGGGTGTAGCGATCCTGAAATATTGCTGTGGGCTGCAGACCACAATGCTGTTGTAGTGCCCCAGGATATCAATACAATGATTGACAAAATGATTGACAATGATTGCCCATGGGCGAGAACCTATTGACCAGGGCCTAAGAATGTTTGGACTGATTTTGGTTCTTCAAACCCTCCTCGTTAGGATCCGTCATTCAAGACTTGGTTCTTTCGGTTAACTGTAGTTCAGCAGAAGAATGAGTAGATCAAATTCTTTTCCTGCCCTTTCCTAACTAGAAACTCCAAACGTCAGCCCAAGTCAAGATTTGGCTTGGGTCATACTTTGACAGGAAAAGCTTTCACCGCTTTGGGGCGTACATACACCCGTTGCCCCCGCTGGATGGGGGTTGCGGCATATTGCTCACGACTCAGGTGTACCCACAGGGATCCCCCATCATAGAGGAGCAATTCCGCCTGAATCTCGCGGCCCAAATGCAGCACCGCCTGCACCTGCGCCGAGACACCCCCACTACGGGGATCCGTCTCGATCAGCACATCATGAGGACGCAAGAACACCTGCTGGGATCCGTTGCAACGGTACTCCGGCAACTGGCAGGAGAGGGCCGACTCGGGATGCAACACATTCACCTGCCCGACAAAGCTCATCACAAAGGGGGTGGCCGGATGGTCGTAGATCTCCGCCGGGGATCCCACCTGCTCGATCTGCCCCTGGCTCATCACCACAATTTGATCCGCCACCTCCATCGCCTCCTCCTGGTCGTGGGTGACAAACACGGTGGTGACATGGACTTCATCGTGCAACCGCCGCAACCAAGCCCGCAGCTCTTTGCGCACTTTGGCATCTAGGGCTCCAAAGGGTTCATCCAGCAGCAACACCTGTGGCTCCACCGCCAAAGCCCGCGCCAGCGCCACCCGTTGCCGTTGCCCGCCCGAGAGTTGTGAGGGGTAGCGATCCCCAAAACCTGAAAGTTGCACCAACTCCAACAGCTCATCCACCCTGGCCCGAATCTCCGCCCGCGAGGCCTTGCGAATCTCCAGGCCAAAGGCGACATTTTGCCGCACCGTCATGTGCTTAAACAGCGCATAGTGCTGAAACACAAAACCAATGTTGCGCTCCTGTACGCTGGCATAGGTGGCATCCCGCCCGGTGAGTAAGATTCGCCCTGTATCGGGCATCTCCAGTCCAGCAATCAAACGCAGTAGCGTCGATTTGCCGGATCCTGATGGTCCCAGTAGAGCGACAAGGGATCCCGTTTCAATGGTGAGATCGGTGGGCCGCAGAGCTTGAAAATCTCCAAACCGCTTCGAGACCCCTTCAATCGTGATGCCCATGCTGCGTACCTTTGCTGATGCAACGGATCTTGCCGTAATTGGACTTGATCAGACGAGAAACAATCATACGGTATTCCGGTCAAGTAACCGCTGATTAGGATTGAATCTAACACGGTCAGACTTGGAATACAAGTGTTTTAGGATTTAGCTCTGGTTCACTAGCGAAGACGGGCTACGATGTGTATAAAACTCCAAAACATACACATTATGCGAACCAACATTGTAATTGATGATGACCTGATGAAAGCAGCTCTCCAGGCAACAGGGTTGAAAACTAAGCGAGAGGTGGTGGAACTGGGTTTGCGAACACTTGTCCAGCTTCAGCGGCAAGCAGATATCAGACAGTGGCGAGGGAGATTGCTCTGGGAAGGGGATCTGGAGGCAATGCGTACGGACATTCCCACGGACATTTCGGATTGTCCTGAAGACTGTTTTGGGCCACAGCCGTGATCCTAGTTGATTCCAGCGTTTGGATCGATTATTTCCGTGGTTCGGCCAGCCCTCAGGTGGACAAACTGGATCAGGTCTTGGGCCATCAGCTTGTGGTTGTGGGGGATCTGATCTTGGTGGAGGTGTTGCAAGGTTTTCGTCAGGAGCCCGACTTTGAGCAGGCCAAGCGCTTGATGACAGCCCTTCCAGTGTTACCGCTAGTGGGTGAAAAGATTAGCCTTTTGGCGGCTGAGAACTTTCGTCTACTCAGATCTCAGGGGATCACAGTTCGCAAAACCATCGATACCCTGATTGCCACCTTCGCTATCCACCATCGGATCCCATTGCTTTACAGCGACCGAGATTTTGAGCCGTTTGTCGCTCAGCTGGGCTTGATTTCAGCATTGTAATCAGCTCCAATTTGAAGTTCTAATCATCTAATCAGATGTTAAAGTTGGGCCTGAATGTTGTCGAAGATGGCACCATCATCAAAAAACCTCTCCTGAATGGCATCCCATCCCCCCAAATCCTCTACCGTAAAGAGGTTGTCCATAACCGGATATTGGTCGGCAAACTCAGCCGCCACTTCTGGGTTTACCGGGCGAAAACCGACCTTAGCGAACTCCCGCTGGGCCTCAGGGGTAAACAAAAACGCCACAAACGCCTCCGCCACCTCGCGAGTACCCTTGCGATCCACAATCTCGTCCACCACAGCAACGGGATTATCAATCGAGATGCTGGAGCTAGGGAGGATATAGGGTAGATTCTCGCCGCGCAGATTCGCCAGCAGCACCTCGTGCTCATAGGTGATCAGGGCATCCCCCTGTCCCTTCTGGAAAAAGACATCGGTGGCTTCGCGGGCATCCCGAGGCAATACACCGACATTTTGATAGACCTGGGTAGTGAACTCCAGTGCTTCATCATCCGTTGCCTCTTGGACGAGGGTTTTGTATCCCCAGAGGCTCAAAAAGTTCCAGCGTGCCCCACCCGATGTCTTTGGGTTGGCGGTCACCACATTGATGCCCTCTTTCGCCAGATCATCCCAATCTTGGATCCCTTTGGGGTTCCCCTCACGGGTGACAATCACCGTCACGGAGCGAGTCAGAATACCTCGGTTGGGGGTGCGCTCTTCCCAGCCCGGTTGGATCAAACCCGCGTCTTGGATCCGATGGATATCCAAAGCCAGCGCCAAAGCTGCAACATCAGCATCTAATCCATCGATAACGGCGCGAGATTGGGTCGCAGATCCGGCATAGCTGGTCTCAACGAACACCCGTTGTCCCGTTTCAGCTTCCCACTGTGCAGCAAATTTGGGAATGATGTTGTTGTAGGCGGCACGGGTGACAGCATAGCTGACCAAGGTGAGATTCACTCGATCTTGAGCCTGGCTCAGAGCCGTAAACAGATGGCTCAAGACCAAACCCGACACAACCACTCCAGCGGCTGCTAGAAATCCCCGTCGAGCAAACCCCACAACCGACATACACAAGTCCTAAAGCCCACTGCAATCTACAGTAAGTCTGTAGGAAAACCGCCCTTTAGTCAAATTGAAGATAGCGCAAGCGGCTTTGCAATGCAAGTGTTTTACAATCGACTTGGGTTTGGGGCGCTATCAGGCTAGAGGGATCCCTACCGTGCGGATCTCAATCTCGTGAGACAAAAAAGGGCCACAGATGGCCCCAATGCTCTACAGCAGCAACAAAAAAAGCAGAGAAGTCTATTCAGGGGGCGATTCTGAACTCAAACCTGACCCTGAGCTTGCAGCTCCAACAGTTCATCCGCCATATCCAAAAAAGCCTCCCGATCCAGGTAGGAGACATCTCCCACCCATTCCCCCAACTTGACCACATAGACTTCACTTAGGGTAGGACGACGCTGCAGATCGCGGGAATAGGCTTTCACCAACCCAATCACCGATTGCTTCTTCACAATCCGTCCATAACGGGGATCATCCTTGGCTCGCAGGCGATAGGTGAGGCCGGTCTCGTCCCCCATTTCCATCTCAAACTGCCGCTCCCGCACCTCTTCGATATACAGGTCGCCATTCTCGTCCAGTTTTTCCCGTTCTTCCACCACTACATTCACCCGGCGCGTGCGCAACACCTGTCCAAAGAACAGGCCCCCATAGGGGATCTCTCGAAACGCCAGTTGGCGGCGGGAAATCACGTAAAGTGGCCCCCACAAGAAGGGGTACAACAAGGAGAGGATCCCAGCCAAAAAACAAATGGCCCCCAGAAAGGATCCCTCGCCAAAGGCACGGGAAAGCACCAGCAGCGCCACCCCAACCAAAATGGCAGTGATGATTCGGCCCGTACTCTTCAGGGCATCACTCCAGTAGGCGGCATACTGCAGGCGGGTCGGCACCACCGGAATCACCGCTTCACACTCTTCTGGGGTTAGCTCCAACAACATGCTCTAGGATCCTCACAATGCCAAACAATGCCAAAATCAATCCGCAACCTGAAGGGGGATAGACCAGACCCTATCTTAAAATGAGGCTGGAGCGCTTTGCTGCCCGGTTCTTGTGCCAATAGGTTCCTATTGGTTTCTTTCAGGATGGCTCAATCGAGTCTCGAATCGCTAACATCAAGAGGTTGAGGCTCCCCCGCCCGTGCCATCTCCACAACCTTCTGACGCAATGCCAAATCGGGTAGAGGCTGATCTGCAAAAGCAAGTGGAGTTTTTGCAACAGCAGCTTGCCAGCGAACGAAGAGAACGGATGCAGCTGCTCACCCAGGTGGAAGAGTATTGGCAACAGATTCAAAAGCTGACCCAAGAAAAGCGGGATCTGGAAATTTTGTTGGAAACCACCACCGAACATGCCGATACTGTAGAGGCGGTTTTGTTTCAGAAAACGGAAGAATTGGTCTTGGCCAAATCAGATTTGGAGCTGATCTTACAAACCACCACTGAACATGGGGATACGGTAGAAGCAGATCTACGTGCCTCTGAAGCTCGCTTTCGCAGCATTTTCGAAAATGCGCCGGAAGGAATGTGTCAGATTTCCCCGCAAGGACGATACTTAAGTGCCAACCAAGCCTTGGCTCGTATTTTTGGCTATGGATCCCCAGCGGAGCTGCTGGCGGACTTGAAACAGGGTATGGAGCACTTTTATGTGGATCCCGAGCACTATCGAACTTTCTTACAAGAGCTACAAGCAGAGGGGAAAATTTCCCAATTTGAGGCTCAGGTACAGCGATTGGATGGTCGTTTGGCCTGGATTTCCCAAAGTGCGCAAGCTGTTCATAGTCGAGAAGGAGAATTATTGTATTACGAAGGCACCATCGAAGACATTACCGAGCGCAAGCACATGGATCAAATGAAAAAAGAATTTGTTTCGACAGTTAACCATGAGCTGCGGACTCCTCTAACTGCTATTCGAGGGGCTTTGGGCTTAATTATTGGTGGTGCGGCGGGAGAATTGCCTGCCCAGGTGAAATCCTTGGCGGAAATTGCCTATCGTAGTGTGGAACGGTTGGTAGCTTTGGTGAATGACATTCTCGATATTGAGAAGATCGAAGCGGGCCGGATGGAGTTCAATATGCAGCCCCAGCAGGTGTTAGAGCTGGTTCACCAAGCCATGGAAGACAATCGTACTTATGCCACACAATACGAGGTGGAGTTGAAGTTAGACCCTAGCTCAAAAGAACACTGGGTGATGGGGGATAGCCATCGCTTATTGCAGGTACTGACCAATTTGCTCTCGAATGCTTGTAAGTTTTCTCCACCGGGATCCGAGGTTTATATTCAGGTGGCCCGTCAGGCGGGGCATGTACGAGTAGCGATTCGGGATCAAGGCACAGGGATCCCTGAGGAATTCAAGGGTCGAATCTTCCAAAAATTTGCCCAAGCGGATAGCTCCACCACCCGGATGCGGGGCGGAACAGGCTTGGGGTTGAGCATCTGCAAAGCGATCATTGAACAACACGGAGGAGAAATTGGGTTTGACTCAGCCGTGGATGTGGGGACAACCTTCTACTTCCTACTGCCGGAATATCAACCGGATATCAGCACAGAAGATTAATTTGCAACGGCCAAATACCCATTATTCTTTCGGATCAATGACTCTTTCTGGATTAGCTTCGATGTCTGTAGACTCTCCTTGCCCCCTCACCCTTAAACAACAAGTGGCACAACTAGACGAGGGATCCCGTCGGGATAAGGCTTGGCTAGGAGATGCAGTGTTGAGTTTGTTTGCCCGCCAATGGCTGCTTGGCTTGCCACAAAAGGAGCCTCTCCCCTTCCCCTCCCCTCCAAATTGTGATTTAACTCGAACGGAGCTTTTTACTTGGATCACCTCCAATCAATTTCTTTCTGCATTTGGGGATCCGACTCGTGTTGAGGCAGAAATTGGCCTGCTTTACGAAAACGAGGGTTTACAAGCCGCGTTTGTTCATATTCAAGAGCACCTTTTACCCTTATTTTTGAAACAGGTGAACAACCGCAGTAAAGCTCTGCGCACCGGTCGCCGCTAGTGTTTTTGGGTTGATTTTGTTCCATGGCTTAATTTTGGCACTTAGAATACTATGCAGATTCGACCGGCAACACCTCTGGATGTACCCGCTATTTTTGAGCTGATTCAAGCCCTGGCTGAATATGAACAACTAAGCCACTTGGTGACCGGATCCGTAGCTGAGTTACAGCAGTATTTGTTTGGGCCTGAGGCAGTGGCGACTGTGTTACTGGCGGAAGTGGAAGAATGTCCTGGATCCCCTGTAGGATTTGCCCTTTATTTCCGCAATTTTTCTACGTTTCTCACCCGACCTGGAATCTATCTAGAAGACCTGTTTGTACTGCCCGAGTTTCGCGGTCGTGGCATTGGCAAAGCTCTGTTGGTTCGGCTGGCCCAAGAAGCCGTCGCCAAAGGATATGGGCGGTTGGAGTGGATGGTGTTGGATTGGAATGAACCAGCGATAGGATTTTACAAACGTTTGGGGGCCAAACAACACCCAGAATGGATCCTGAACCGGGTGACGGGGGCTGATTTGTTGGCTCTGGCCCAAAGCTTGGATCCGGAAATCAATCCCAACTAGTCAGGGATCCCTGCTAATCTTGGGCAAGTATTCCGTTAGGTGATCTGGCGGAGGATGAAAACCCCACTACCGTCGATGATGAAAGTGGGGATCCTTTGAAAGGAGCGGTAGATGCGGTTCAAAAGTAGTATTTTTATGCAATCCGTAGCGGTGGCAGCCATAAGCTACCTGCTGTTCCGCTTTTTGTATTGGTTTTTGTATTGGCTGTCGTCAGCCTTGAGCAGCCTTTCCCATTGGCTGAGATGGCGTTTGGTACCTTGGTCAGAAGAAGCAGCAATAACACTAGGGATCATCTATTTGATAGTGTCCCTCATTGTCAGTAGCCGGGATAACTAATCCAAATCAGGATGGCTCTCCTGGACTTATGGTGATCAAGGATTACTAAGGCCAGAAAGCTGCTAATAATCTGGCTCTGAAGTTAGTAATGTTGGTAAACCCATACCCTTGTCGCTTGATTACCTTGATCCGGTTGTTG
>NZ_JAFIRA010000018.1 GCF_022848905.1 Thermostichus vulcanus str. 'Rupite' | reverse complement strand
CAGGTAAAAACAGGGCATTCACCAGGGCCACTGCCGCTTCGTAGCCGGCCACATGAGTAAATTGAGGCCCCCCAATCACATCGCCACAGCCATAGATACGGGGGTTGCTGGTTTGCAGCTTGGCATTTACCTGGATCCCTTGGGGGCCGTACTGCACTCCGGCAGCCTCCAAACCCAGCCCTTCCAGGTTCGGGATCCGACCCGCGGCCACCAGAATCTCTTCCGCGCGGATGACTTCGTCGCCACTACCATTTCTTGCCCTGACGTAGAGAAGCTTTTCGCCATTCTCTTGGCTAACTTTTTGGGCGCGGGTCTGGGTCAGGATGCGGATCCCGTCTTGAGCCAACTGCTGCTGCACCACTTGGGCCGCCTCGGGATCCTCTTTGGGCAGGATCCGATCTCGGCTGGCAATCAAGGTGACTTCGGATCCCAGACGGGCTAGTGCTTGTCCCAATTCACAACCAATGGCTCCCGCCCCAATCACAGCCAGCGATTTGGGCAATCGCGTCAGGTCAAACACCGATTCATTGGTCAGACAGCCCACCTCCGCCAAGCCTGGTAGGGGAGGAACCAACGGACGGGATCCGGTAGCCACCACAAAAGCCCGTGCCTGAACCCGTCGCCCCCCTACTTCAAAGGTGCGTTCATCCACAAAGTGGCCCTTGGCAAAAACGATCTCCACCCCCAGTTTGCGGAAGCGATCCGGCGAGTCGGCATGGTTGGCGATGAATTCTTGAGCGGAACGGATATGTTGGTACACCTTAAGGTAATCTACTTGCAGATCATCGAGCCGGATCCCTGTGCCGCTGAGGGAAGCCACTAAGCCAGAAGCAGCAGCCCGGCGAATTTGGTGCACCGTATGGGCAACGTGGATTAAAGATTTGCTGGGTACACAGCCGTACCAAAGGCAATCTCCACCGATGCGTTCACTCCCTTCCACCAGCAGAACTTTCGCTTTCAGTTGTGAGGCCGCACTGGCCACCACAAGACCTGCTGAACCGGCACCAATTACAACGACATCATAGGGAACGGTCATGGCTCTTTCCCAGGTAAGGTAAGGGGGCAACCGCGAAAATCCCCGATTGGCAGGGGCACGACCATCCTACCTGCCCTATCCTGAAGGGGCTGTGGGTAGGATATGAGAAGTTCCTGAGAAGGGCTGAATCTAGAGATCCCTTTCTGAAGGAGAGAAGATCTTGCTAGAGTGAGACGGGCTGGCAACAGCTAACTTTTTTCGGGTTTTGGGGATCTATGACTATTCTGCTACCGAGTGAACCTGTTCTGGCCGTAGGGATTTTCGGCATGGGCCTGCCGGAACTGGCGGTGATTGGGGTGATTGCGGTGGTCGTCTTTGGCCCCAAGAAATTACCAGAATTGGGCAGCGCTGTGGGCAAAGCGCTGCGGGGCTTCAAACAGGAGATGAACAATCCCAGCAGCGATGAGGAGTCTAGTGATGGTGGCGAAGATGCTGAGAAAGTGGCAGAAAAGGACGCTGCCTAAAGGGTTTGATCTATAGTAAGGGGCATTTAAGGGGCATTAAGGTCTAAAGGATATCGGAGGGCAGTGCCAAATAGACTCTAGGGGTAGTGTATAGTCTGAAGGGATCCCTGCTTTTAACGCTATTGGTTAGGCTGCAGGTAACGCTGCCTAGACACAATGGAGCCCTATGGCGGAGCTGACCGACTCTGAGCTGATGCGCCAGATCCAATTGCGGGATCGACGCAGCCACTTTCTCCTCAAGGATCGCTATCAAAAGCGGCTGCTTGACATTGCTTTGGCCACCCTCAAACAACCCCACCAAGCGGAAGAAGTGGTGCGCCAAGTATTCGAGTTTTGCTGGAAGCAAGCTGATGTGTTCGATATCGAGCGGGATCGCTCGGTGGCCGTATGGCTGTACCAACTGACGGCCTTTCAAGCAAGAGAACGGTTGCGGCGCTGGGCCTGGTTGCCGGCTCCCACCTCAATTCAAACGACAGCTTCTGTCTGGCCTCGACGCATTCTGTGGGTCAGTCTGGGGGTTTTGGGACTCTATGCGGCGGCAATGACGGTGGAATACTGGCGCTTGCGCTGGCGCTGGGGATCCCTAATACCCACGGATCAGGTGGTGATTCAGCGGCTTTACCAAGAGTGGCAACAACAGCCGGATATTCAACGGGCTACCCTACGGGATCCCAGCTTTGGCAACCCGACGTTGGTGCAAGCGTTGTGGTCCCCCCGTGCCAAACAGGTGTTGCTGTTGGCATCGGAAATGGCTCCTGCCCCCCAAGGAAGCACCTATCAGTTGTGGTTGCAGTCGGATTTGGAGGGAGGTGCGCAAATGCTAGAAAATGCCGGCACCTTTACCGTTACGGGAGAGGGATCCCTGCAATGGCTCAGCCAGCCCACACGCTCCCAGCAACCAACCCGCCTGTTCATCACCCTCGAACCTGCCGGTGGGAGTGAGTCGCCGACCGGATCTCCCCTATTGCAAAGCAGTTTTTTGATTCCCGCTTCTCAGCCGTAAGGAGTCCATCGACTAGGAGGCTCGCACCCCACTCGAACGCCGTTTGCCCCGGCATCCCCGCAGACGTACCTTGAGGCGATAGCGCACGGTTTCGTGGACCACCTTATAGGAGGCATCCACCCCATGGGTTTCCCGCAGCCATTCGCGGATGTCGCTGTAGGTGCGAAAGCGACCGGGTTGGTGGAGCTCTTGCTTGAGGGTCTCCAAGATCGGGGTGGGGATCAGGGGTTTGCGTCCCTGATTGCGGGGTACCGTCAACATGCCTTCCAGCCCCGTGGTTTTGTAGCGTTGAAACCAACGAAAAATGGTTGAGATGTCGCGGCCCAAGATTTCAGCCAAACCCGTAATTGTCTTGACTTTCCCAATCTTGAGCAGGTAGAGGGCTTGAACTCGCTCCTTGCCTGTCGGGGTAGCTTGCTTACCCAGTAGTAATTTTAACTCCTCAGCTGATTCTTGAATGTCTAACTTAAGAACTCCAGCCATGGTGAGATACCGTGGGATCAACTTGTGAATGGGTAAACGGTAAACAAGCTAAAGACCCGCAGAGGGAACAAACTCAAGTACAGAGACTCATGGAGCAAGCAGAAGACTCCCCTCAAGGCAATGGATATCCCTGCCCTGGCGAGTCAAGAGAGACCCTGAGCTCGCGCAGAATGGAGTTAGAACTCATGCTTGAAAGTGAGTGTATCATGGGTGCTTTAGTTTCTGGAAGTTGCTTCTGAAGTTTTTGTGGGGATCCCTTGACGTTTGCCGAATGGTGATCTGAAAAACCTCTGAAAGAAGCTGTCTTTGTTTCATGTCCTAACCTTTCAGAAGTTCGTGATCTCGGAGTTGTGCTGCCCAAGGGATCTGGCCGGGTATTCCAGAGCGGGAGGATTAGGGCTGTAGGATTGAGAGGCAAGCTTGTGGATGCTGCGCTATGGTCAGTCAACCCAGGTCTTGGGAAGTGTTGCGTTGGTTCCGACTGGCTCTACAACTCAAAGGATCGGTGGTGCCGGCGGTGCTGCCCCGCACCCTCATTTGTGGGTTGTTTGGGGTGTTGATCTCAATCCTTCACGAGTTGGGGTTGCCGCTGGAGCTGCCGGCGGTGGTGGTGTTTGTGCCGAACGTCGTTTTGAGTTTGATGTTGGTGTTTCGTACCAACACCGCCTACGAACGGTTTTGGGAGGGTCGCAAAGCCTGGGGATCCCTGGTGAATAATGTGCGAAATTTAGCGCGGCTGATTTGGGTGGCAATTGAGGAACAGCAGCCCGGTGATCGAGAAGAGAAGATCAGAACCCTGTATCTATTGCCCGCCTTTGCCGTGGCCATGAAGCAGCACCTGCGCCAAGAATTCCTGCCAGAAGAAATTCAATCTTTGGTCAGCCCACAACAACTGCAGCGTCTCAAAGACCTAAATCATCCCCCTTTGCAGATCGCCTTCTGGATTGGGGATTATTTGCAACAACAGTATGAAACCCGGCGGGTCGAGGTGTATCAGCTAACGATCATGGTGGAACGGCTCAACAACATGGTAGATGCCTTGGGAGCTTGCGAACGGATTTTGATGACACCGATGCCATTGGCTTATGCACTCCATTTGAAGCAGTTGTTGTTGCTCTATTCCTTGTCCTTGCCGTTTCAGATGGTTCAGAATTTGGGCTGGATGACGGGACTGATTACAGGGTTGGTGAGTTTTATGCTCTTTGGCATCGAAGAGATTGGCATTGAAATCGAGAATCCCTTTGGCCGGGATCCCAATAATTTGCCACTGGATGCGATTTGCAGAAAAATGCAGCACAACATCGCAGATTTAATTCATTCGAACAGGTTAACGTAGTCAGAAGACCCTCCCTAGAAGTCAATGAGCAGTGTCTACCGGTAGGGGGAAAGAAACAAGCAAAGCCCTGGATTCGGGGACAGGATCCCTATATCTGGGTGGGCAGCGGGATCCCGTCTGCTAAACTGTGGGCAATTTGCTCAGGATCGGATGGGATTTGTTGTCATGGCCCGATCAACCTGCACCTTTCTGCATCTGGCTGATGTTCACCTGGGTTATGACCGTTATGATAGCCCGGAACGAAGTAAGGATTTCTTTTTGGCTTTTCGGGATGTGGTGCATCGCCATGCGATTCAGAATCCAGTCGATTTTGTGGTCATCGCCGGAGATCTGTTTGAGCATCGCCAAATTCAGCCAGGGGTACTTAATCAGGCTCAGATTGTACTAAGGGCCCTAAAACAGGCAGGGATCCCAGTGCTGGCCATCGAAGGCAACCATGACAATCGACCTTTTGGCGTGAAAACCAGCTGGCTGCGCTACTTAGCAGATCATGGGGAACTGATTTTGCTAGAGCCCAGTGAAGAGGAAGAGGGGATCCATTTGCAGCCTTGGTCAGAGCAAGCCCGTAGAGGATCTTATTTGGATTTGCCCTGTGGGGTGAGAGTGATTGGATCCCAGTGGTATGGGTCGGCAGCCCCCAAGTCAATCGAGCAGTTGGCAGCGGCGATTCGTCAGCTGCCCCCCGGCCCAGAACAGGTGATCCTCATGTTTCATCACGGCTTGGAAGGGCAAATCGCACGGTATCAGGGGGCTTTGCGCTATAAGGAGTTGTTGCCGCTGCGGGAAGCAGGGGTAGGGTACCTGGCTTTGGGGCACATTCACAAAAGCTACTCTGAGGGGGGCTGGGTGTTCAATCCGGGATCCCTAGAGGCCAACAGCACCGCCGAATGGGACTTTGAGCGGGGTGCCTACCGAGTCACATGGGGATCTGGAGAACCGCAAGCGGAATTGGTGCGGGACTACTATCAGCGGCCCTGTCAAAGGCTACGTCTGGAGGTGAAGGGGAAAGAAACCCCAGAACAGGTCACTGCTGCCCTACTGGCCTTGGCAGAAGGATCCCGTTTGCCCGCAGAGGAGCCTGAGCCAATTGTGGAAGTTCGCCTGGTGGGGCAGGTGGGCTTTACCCAACACGACCTGGATGTCCGTGCCCTGCAGAGACAACTGAAACAGGTAACTGGAGCCTTGATTTTATTGTTTCGCTTCGAGGCAACCCCTGTAGAACTGGGATCCGCCGCCATAACCTTGGAAGAAGAAGGTCAACGGCTTCAAATTGAGGAGAAGATCTATACCGATCTGCTGAGTGGCCATTCCCACTATCGTAAGCGCAGTGTTGAGCTGGCTCGCCTGTTGCTAGATCTCAAAGAAAAGGTGTTGGATGGTCAAGAGGAATCAGAGATTTACGCCTATTTGAGCAGTGCTTTTCTGGGGGAGGAAGACTAATATGCGCATCCTCTCTTTGGCATTGCAAAACTTTAAGTCTCATGTGGATACAGCCTTTGAATTTGAACCAGGCACCAATGCCATTTGTGGAGAAAATGGGGCCGGGAAAACCAGTATTCTAGAGGCAATTGCTTGGGCTTTATTTGATTATTCCCCCTACAGTCAAGAAGAAATGATTCGAGTTGGGGCTAGTGATGCGGTTGTAACGGTGCAGTTTGTCTCCCAAGCGGATCAGCGTACCTACATGGTTCGTCGCAGTGTCACTCAGGGATATCGGCTGTTTGACCCTCAACTGAACCAACGACTGGATTATGAGCGCAAGGTGGATGTATTGCCTTGGTTACGGCAGCACTTGGGAGTGCCCCCAGGCACTGATCTGGCTCGTTTGTTCGCAACTACGATTGGTGTACCACAAGGAACATTTACGGCAGATTTTCTGAAAACCGGTCGAGATCGAAAAGACGTATTCGACCGAATCTTGAAAGTCGAAGAGTATCAGACAGTGGCAAAAGACTTGCTTGCAGTGGAAAAACACAGTGAAGCGCAGATTCAAGACATTAAGCACCAAATAGAGCTGTTTAATCAGCAAATTCAGGATTGGGATCCCCTTCAAGAAGAACAGATAAAGTTAGCACGTGATTTGTCCTATTGGCAAGAAGAGCTTCAGCAGCAAACCCAGATTATTCAACAAGCCCAAGTCCAACTCGAAAGATTAGAGAGCCTACTCAGTCAAATTCAAATCATAGACCAACAACTGCGGGAAGGAGAACAGCAGGAAGCCTTACTAAAAGCGAGTCAGAAACAAGCTGAAACTCTCCTTCAAGAAGCCCGGAAAGCCCAGGCGCAACGGGATCAATGCCTTCAGGGATCCCAACTGTTTTTAGCAGCAGAAGCCCAATTGCGGGATTTGGAAAAGCAGCAACAGCAGCGGTTTGTTTGGCTCAAGCAGCGGGATCACTTACTCTCCCAGCAACAGGCCATCGATACAGAACTAGCCAGACTAGAAGAGAAACTCAGGCAGTTACAGGAATGGAGACAGGAACTCAAAGACCTAAGCCCCAAACTACAGACTCAACAGAATTTGGAGGCTGAGCAGGTTCGTTTAACCCAACACCTGAATAGGCTGTTGGAATGGCAAATGGAATTAGAACGACTGCGAGGAGAATGGGCAACTCAATCGGAGCGGTGCCAACTTCTTCAGAGGCGGTTAGAGGAGGCCGAAAAAGCATCAGCCATTTGTCATCAGCATCAACCTGCCTATACTCGGTACCAGGATCTGGAAATTCAGATTGCTCAGGCAGAAGTTGATCAGCAAACCCGGAATCGCTTGGGCAGCCAACGGGAGAAAAGACTTCAGGAACTACATCACTTGCAAATTCAGGAAGCTGAATATAAACAACAGCTGCTTGCCTTTCAACACATTGAGGAAGAAATTCACAGCCTAAACCCTCTTATAGAACAGCAAGAATCCCTGGAGAAACAATTGCTGGAAATCGAAAAGAAACTAACACCTTTCCAATCAATGCGTCTGGAGCTAAAGCAAAAGGAAACAGAGCAAGTGCATCTTCAGCAACAACTCCAACAGCTAGAGGATACACTTCGGCAAAGACGAGGTTATTTGCAGCAAGTTGCCAGGATCCCTGAATTGGAAGCTCAACAAGAACGCCTTCAAATCCAACTCAGTCGTATAGCAGCCGCTCAACAATTTCACCAAGAACTGCGGATCTTATTGGAGCAAGGAAAAAATCGTTTCCAACATCAGCAGCAAACCATTCAATCACTGCTTCAAGATCTGGAGTTACAGCGGAGACAAAACCCAGAATGGGAAGGACTTTGGAAACGGATCCCGGATATACTTAGCCAGTCTTCGGCCCTCAGTCAAGACCTCCTTCAATCCATCCAGCATATTTTGCAAGATCTCACCCCTCAGATAGCCGAAGCCCAACTGCATCAGCAATTTTTAGATTTACAGCAGGAACTAAAGACGATACAACCTCTGCTAGGTCTGACAAGGCAAATTCCTGAGTTGGAGTCCCACAGACAACAGCTCCTGCAAGCGCAGACAGAACTGCAAAGCCAAATCGAGGATATTCATTGGAGTCTTGAGGCGGAGCCTACCTTTATTCGTCAACAGCAGGAATTGGGCGAAAAGCTACAAAAACAAGGGGATCCTCGAGGACAACTCAAACGACTGAAAAAGGAACTCGAAAGGAAAGCCCCAATTGAACAAAGGTGGCAACAGATTACCAAACAGATGGAACCTATTCTTGCAGATATTCAAGACTTGGATCAACAACTGCAACTTCTAGAGGACATTGAAGAAAAAATCTTCTCTCTCAAAGAAGAGCAGAAAACCTGTCGCAGTGGTTATGAAAAGGTCATTACTTCGCTAGAGACAGCGAAAAGTTTGGCTCAGCGACAACAGGAGTTGCAGATAGCTCAAGTAGAATTAAACCAAATTCAGAGCCAAGGTCAACAAAAGCAAGCCCAGATCAATCAATGGGAACAGGAGTGGGGAACGGCAGAAGAAACCCGCACTCAATTGGAACAGCTTAGGGAATCCCTGAGAGCTTTAGGGGATCCCCGTGGGCAAGCAGAACGTTTACGGCTAGAACTTAAGGCCGAGGCTGACTATTTACGCAGCCAAGCCGATTATCTACAGCAACGGCAACAGATTCAGCTAGAACTCGAACAGCTGCAAAAATCTCTTTTGGCAAGTGAACATCTAGAGCAGGAGATTGGATCCCTGCAACAACAGCGGGATCACTATCGCTCCAGCCACGAAAGCTATCTTCAAGCTGAACCGATTGCTCGACTGCTGCCCGAGCGAGAAAAAGCGCTTGAGAATCTGAAAAGACAATGGCACACCCTCCAAACTCAAATGGCCCAGCTTCAGGCGCAACGGGATCCACTAATTTCCCAATTTCAACCAGAAGACTACGAAAGCCATAAAGCGCTACTACAAGCGGCAAGAGTAAAAGAAGCAGAAGCCAAAGCCCATCTGGAAAGTCTTACCTCTCAACTTAGCAAGATACAGGAAAAGATCCGACAGCTAGAGCAAGTGAGAGATAGTCTTAAGGAAGTAGACGCAGAACGGGCTGAAAAGGAGCGGCTACATCGGTTTATCAAATTTAGTCGAGAGGTTTATAAAAAAGCTGGCCCACAAATTACTCAACATTACTTACAACAAGTTAACCATACTGCCGATCAACTGTTTCGAGAAATTCTGAATCGTCCCAATGTCAGCCTAACTTGGGAACCAGACTACGAAATTCGAGTGCAAGAGGGCAGCAGCACCAAACGACGTTTTGCCAGCCTTTCTGGAGGAGAGCAAATGTGTGCAGCCTTGGCTGTACGACTGGCTTTATTAAAGGTCTTAGGACAACTGGATATTGCCTTCTTTGATGAGCCCACCACGAATATGGATGCACAGCGACGACAGCGACTGGCAGAGGCGATTACTAATTTGCGTTCCTTCCAACAATTATTTGTTATTAGCCATGACGATACTTTTGAACAGGTGACGGAGAATATCATCCGGGTAGAAAGAAACTTTGACCCGATTGCAAGAAGGAGGGATCCCTCCCATGGTGCTTAGAGCCGATCGGATCCTCGCCGTTCTGGATCAAAAGCGGGAAGCTTTTACCGCGTTTGATACTGGTCTGTCGGAACGACGAGAATTGTACAAGCAGGCCATGGAGCAATTGTGTAAATGGTCGGGATTAGAGATCGCAGAAAAGACAGCCACATGGGCATTCCCAGGGGCTCTACCTACGGCTGAATGGGATCTGTATCCAAGTTGGAAGGTGCCTTTTGCCCACGAGTGGGCCAACTACGAAGAAAGCTGTGAATGGGTTAAGTCGGTCATTCGAGATATTCCTACCTTTGCAGTAGATGGATCCCAGATCTACCCCAGTAAGGATCTTTCTATTCCCATTGCTTTGGTGCAGATTGGCTGGTACGAAAATTATCACTGCGCTGCAGGCAGTTATGAAAAAGATATTCAAGTGGATGTGCTGACTCCAACGGATTTGGGAGCAACCAGCAGCGGGGAGCCAAAAGAACGAGTTGTCAATCAACGTCGCTTTCAAATGGAAACCGAAAGGTTACATGAGTATATTCAGCAATCCAAGCAGGGATCCCGGAAAGTGGCCTTTTTGGATGGGGCCTTAGTAGCCACGTTTGCGGAAGTGTTTGAGCCGGAAACCCAAGACTTTTACGTGCAGTGCCTTTTACCGGTGCTGCGTGCCAGCCAACAAAACCGGATCCCTTTGGTGGGTTACATTGACACGACCTATACTTCAGATCTGGTTTCATTGCTGAAACACTGCTTTGATTTGCCCGAGGCCCCACAACTTCATGATGCTCAATTGCTTAGCCCCTGGCTGGATTGGGGGGATCGCACGCCCTTTTTTATCTGTGCCCGTGGGGGTAGCCTCAATCCGCAAGAGGGGATCCTCAATCGCTACCAAGAAATGCGAGAACAGATTGGGTTTGTTTACCTACGGACTAGCGATAACTTCCCGGCTCGCCTGGAGATTCCCGTTTGGGTTTATGAAGCGGGCTTGCTGGACTGGTTGGTGGATATTGTTCGCTGTGAAGTGGTGATTGGCCGAGGTTACCCTTATGTTATCGAAACCGCCGACCAAACAGCTCTGATTCGCAGTGAAGATCGCAACCTGTTTTTGCGTCTGATGCAAGATTGGGCAGCCCGTGAGAAACTCAACCTGAGGCTGTCTCGCAAAACTGTGAGTAAACTGCAACGGAGGCGAATCCGATGAGATTGGGCAAAGTGGTTCGCTCTAATAATCACTGCGACTATGTGGTACAGGTGGATGATGTTTTGGAAGTGAAAAATCCTCCAGCACCTGATGACTATGGCTTTGGGAGTTTTGTCAAGCTAGAAAGTGAGCAACGGCACTGGGCTGTAGGCTTGGTCTACAACACGCAGCTTGTAAACCCGATGTTCCTTAACTCAGGACCACGTTTATCCAGTGAGCCGAACCCCTATTTCTCCCCTGATTTGCAAAACGAGGTGCGCACCTTGCTTTCGGTGGTTTTAATCGGAGCATTGGATGGACAGCATGGCTATGGAAACCAAGGGATCCCGCGTGTGGTTGTGCCTGTCAATACACCTGTTTTTCGCATGAGCCAAGAGGAAGTCTTACGCTTTCATCAGGATCCGCAAGGACAAACTCAATTTTCCTATTACGGTTTGCTGTTAAGTAGTGGTGGCAACTTTGCCGATCATCTGATCTATCAAGTGTTGAATGATATTACCCCTATGTTTGGGGATCCCGCTCAACAACGGGCTCTACAGATCCTCAGCAAAGAACTGTCCTGGAAAATGACCATGGGAGCGATGCGCTAATGTCAAAAAAATCTACAGGGATCCCTGAACAGTCCAGCAATGGGCATTACCAAGAGACTGCCCTTTCTGTAGTCAATAACGCTCCAGAGGTGATTGGCACCGTTAAAGGACCAGGAGAAACTTCCAATCAATACGTCTTCATCACCTCCAATACCCAAGCGGTGAAGGTGGGTGAGTTTGTCTATTATGAAGTTCGGGATCCCCAATCGCGGTTGTTACAAATCCTGGGAAAAATTGGCCAAGTACAACTGTTGGATCATATTCCCGACCGCATTTTTGCCGATACCGAAATTGACCCAAGTGCGATTGTGGCCTTAGTGGGCTTTACCCACCCCAACCCAGAAATCTATGCCGTCACCGTTGAAGTGATCGGTTATTTCCATCGGGCCATGGGCTTTATCAATCCCCGTCGTGCCCCGGATCCGGGTGCCAAGGTTTTTCTAGCTCCTGATCAGCTCCTGAAATCGGTCTTGAACAAGCGGGATGAGATGGCGATTGGGGGGGCCCATTTGGGCAGTTTGCTGTTGCGGGATGAGGGAGCTGTGCCGGTAGTTCTGGACGTGAAGGAGATGGTCAGTACCCATCTGGCCATTTTGGCCGGGACGGGATCCGGCAAGTCCTACACGGCGGGGGTGTTGATCGAGGAATTGTTGTTACCTAAGAACCGGGCAGCCGTCTTGATTTTCGATCCTCACGGGGAATACAACACCCTGGCGGAGATGCAGTCTCATCCTCGCTTTTTGGGGGAAGACGGGTATCGGCCCAAAGTGAAAGTGCTTTCGCCACAAGAGATTAAAATTCGCATTTCCTCCCTCAATTTCTTCGATATTTTGACTTTATTGCCGGAAATGTCAGATCGTCAGAAATCGTTTTTGGAAAAAGCCTTTCGCAACACGACCCATTTCAATCCAGTGCGCTGGACAGTCCAGGATCTCATTGATGCCGTGAACGAAGCGGATTCCTCAGAAGATGGATCCCAGGGATCCTCAGCAGCAGCTTTGGAGTGGAAATTGGAGCAAATTGATCGCTCCCCTTATTTTAGTAATCTGGAGCATTTGGCTCCCAAGGACTTGTTTGAACCAGGGCAAGTCACCATTTTGCAAATGAACGAGATCAGCCAGGAAGAACAACAGGTGATCGCTGCCGCTATTTTGCGTCAAGCCAACCATGCCCGCATGAATACCCACAAAGGCAAGATCGACCCTGCTGATGAAAACTATTTACCCTATCCTGTCTTTATCTTGTTAGAAGAAGCCCATCGCTTTGCCCCTGCTCATGATCCCTCTCGATGTAAACAGGTGTTGCGGACGATCCTAAGCGAAGGACGCAAATTTGGTTTGGGGGTAGGGTTAATCACTCAGCGTCCTGGCAAACTCGATTCTGATATTCTGTCCCAGTGCATGAGCCAATTTTTGATGCGAATTGTCAACCCTGCCGACCAGGAAAATCTGCGCCACAGCGTCGAGGCTGCCGGGCGAGATTTAATGCAAGAATTACCGGCCTTGAGCAAAGGTCAGGTCATTGTCTCTGGTGTGTGTGTGAATACTCCTGTTTTGTGTAAAGTGCGGCAACGCTACACGCAGCATGGTGGGGAAACTTTGGATATTCTCGGCCTCTGGCAAAACCACTTTCAGGCCCACCGTGAACGGGAGCGGCTGGCTCAATCAGCCCCTTTGAAGCCGCGTGCTCAAGCTCAGAGGGTGGAAGGCTTGAGTATCGATTAGGGGGGGAAGGTAGGATCTTTAGAGATGATTCAGAGATCCTTCCGGATGAAACAAGTGAAACAGCGGCGACTTCCCTTTGCGAGCATCACCTTGGGGATCCTTCTTAGCTTGGCTTGGGGAGCTTGGCCGGTACAGGCCCAGTTGCGCTTGATCCCAGAGGCAGCTCGGCAGGTGTACAGCCTTTTGCCGGATTTTCCCCTGGAGAATACTTATACCCCAGCCTCTCCAGATGGCACGGGCCCTCCACCCGAAGAGGATACCTTGGTGCGGCGGATGATGGTGTATCACCTGCAGGTGGCGGGCCGTTCCCCTACGGATCGGTTCGATTGGCAGCTGACGATAGCCGATTACTTTGATGCCAACGAGCCGATCATTGCCCAGCGCTACCCTGGTGCTGACCGGCTGACCGTCAATCCCTATGCCCAAGATAAAGCGGTGGTGCAGTCTCTGACCCGGCAACAGCGGCAAGCCCTTTTGGAGGCCATTTTGCTGGCCTTTGGCGGGGATCCCAACCCGACCGCGTTGTATATTCCCAGCGATGTTGATCCGGCTCCCACCCGCCCTACTCCTGAACCGGTGGAGCGCTTACTGATTCCTGGCAGTGGAGCCGCCGATTTGCTCGGCCCCTAGCCGGTATTCAGGGCAATCACCTAATTCATCTCATTCAAGGTCTGTCCTGTGTAGTTCTCGATGCAGCGCAGGAACAGCTCTACTCCAATACCGAGGGCGGCTTCATCGAAGTCAAAGCGCGGATGATGATGGGGGTAGTCTAGGCCCTTCTCAGAATTGGCAGAGCCGACAAAAAAGTAGCAACCCGGCACCTCATTCATGAAGAAGGAGACATCCTCTCCCCCCATGGTCATTTCAGGGATGATCATGGCATCTGGCCCAAAGACCTGACGAGCTGATTTCTCCACCAATTCCGCCATAGCCGGGTCGTTGAGAACGGCAGGATAGCGGCGCTCAAACTGAAAGTCGTAGGTAGCCCCATAGGCTTTGCAGATACCGGCCACGATCTCTTCGATACGCCGGGGAATCAAATCCGCCACATCGGGGTGAAAGCTGCGCACCGTACCCCAGATTTCGGCACTAGGGGCAACGACATTAAAGGCATCTCCTGCCCGGAAACGGCCTACTGTCACCACCGCTGGCAACATCGGATCCACATTGCGAGAAACAATCGTCTGCAAAGCAGAAACAATCTGGGCTCCGACCACAATGGCATCCACCGTCTGATGGGGAAGGGCGGCATGTCCCCCCCGCCCAAGGATTTCTATTTGGAAGCGATCCGCAAAGGCCATTGAGGGGCCACTTTTCACGCCAATGCTGCCCAAAGGACGATTGTTCCACAGGTGTAGGCCGAGGATCCCTTCCACATCCGGGTTTTTCAATACCCCAGCTTCCAGCATCGGCTTAGCCCCGCCAGGGCCTTCTTCAGCGGGTTGAAAGATCACCTTGATCGTGCCCTTGAGGCGTTGACGGTTTTGTTGCAGCAGCTTGGCGGTGCCCATGGCAATGGCAGTGTGGCCGTCGTGTCCGCAGGCGTGCATGGTGTTGGGTAAACAGGAACGGTACTCCACTTCGTTAGCCTCTTGGATGGGGAGGGCATCCATATCCGCCCGTAGCGCCAGGGTTGGCCCCGGCTGTTCCCCTGTGATGGTGGCCAAAATACCGGTGTGGGCAATACCCGTTTGGTGAGGGATCCCCCAACTTTTCAGGCGCTGGCTAATATAGGCGGCAGTTTGCTCTTCCCGAAAGCCCAACTCCGGATACTTATGAATGTGGCGACGCCAAGTCACCAATTCCGGTTGCAGGGCCTGTACGGCAGGGCGAAGCGTAGGCAAAGCCATAGATGATCTAGACAAGGTTCGTAACTCTTTTTAATAAATGCTTCATGCAAGTTTTATCAGTATGGCAAAGGTTTGCTCAAGGCGGCTGAGCGATTGAACACATTCCGGGGGGCAAATTTTGCAAGTCTCTCTCGCTAGGCCCACTGGGATCCGTTTTCAGGGGGAATATCCTGCCAACGGCCTGGTCCCACAGCGCGCAGGGCTTCCTTGAGTTGAATGGCTCCTGAATAAAGGGCTTTACCCAGAATTGCCCCCGCCAAACCCGGTAAGCTGAGCAAAGCCAGCAAGTCCGTCAGGGAGCTGATCCCGCCGGAGGCAATCACCGGCAAAGCAGAGATAGAGAGAATGGCTCGCAACTGTTCCACATTGGGGCCAGCTAGGGTGCCGTCCCGATGAATATCGGTGTAGATAATGCCAGCGGCTCCCTGTTCGCCAACTTGCCGGACCAAATCGGTGGCCAACAAGGGGGTTGTCCTGACCCAGCCACGGGTTGCCACTTGGCCTTGGCGGGCATCAATCCCCACCCAAATGCGACCGGGCAGAGCCTTGGTCATGGCGGCCAAAAGGGTTGGTTCTTCTGCGGCCAAAGTGCCAACGATCACTCGATCCACCCCCAAATCGATGAGCTGCTGGGCTCGTTCGATCGAGCGGATCCCGCCTCCCACTTGGACTGGGATCGGGACTTGGTGAACAATGCGCTTGATGATGGACAGGTTGACGGGATCCCCACGTTTGGCGCCATCTAAGTCCACCACATGCAGACGGGTTGCCCCTTGTGCCGCCCAAGCTTTGGCTTGTTCCACCGGATCGGCAGCCACCTGCTCCGCTTGGGCATAGTCTCCCTGATAAAGCCGTACCGCTTGGCCTGCGAGCAAATCGATAGCCGGGATGACCTCCAGGAACACAGGTTTGGGTGCAGCCTCTGGCATAACAGGATCCCTCTAGGTTGGCTTTTCCAGTATCGCTTGAGGGATCCCTTTTCAAAGGGGGATAGAATATGGTCTTTCGGGCGACTAAGGATCCCCCTAGTTGCAAACCTCACTTGAAGGTGGAATATAGTCGGGAAAAGCTGTGTTGCCCATGAATGCCCGTCAGTTGGCCCTGCTGGCTTTGCAGAAGATTGAGCGGCAAAATGCCTATGCGGATCGGGTGCTGGGGCATCTGTTACAAGGTTCAGATCTCATCCCAGCGGAGCGACATCTGGCTACAGAACTGGTATACGGTATTACCCGTCGCCGCCGCACCTTGGATGCGTTGCTGGAGCGATTTTCCCAGCGTCCTGCCCACAAACAACCCCCTGATTTGCGGCTGATTGTGCACATCGGCCTGTACCAACTGGCTTTTTTGGATCAGATCCCCCCCAGTGCCGCTATTCACAGCAGTGTGGAATTGGCCCGCCAGATGGGACTGGGATCCCTGACGGGGGTGGTGAACGGCATTTTGCGAACCTATCAACGGCAGGTGCTTACAGGACCAGCAAAGGATCCCCTCCAGCCTTTACGAGATACCCAGCCCACAGACCCGATCCAGGCCCTGGGGATTTTGCACAGCTTTCCCGATTGGTTGGTGAGCCTGTGGTGGGAGCGTTTGGGACCGCTGGAAACGGAGCAATTGTGTGCATGGTTTAATCAACCGCCGCACCTGGACTTGCGGGTCAACCGTCTACGGGCGAATGTGAGTGAGGTTAGCAGGGCCTTGTCCGAGGCTGGGATCCCGAATCAGCCGCTCCCGGATTTACCGGAAGCTCTACGCCTGAGTGGACATGCGGGAGAACTCTCCAAGCTGCCGGGTTTTGCAGAAGGCTGGTGGACCGTGCAGGATGCCAGTGCCCAGCAGGTGGTGCATTGGTTGGATCCCCAGCCGGGAGAACGGGTGATCGATTGCTGTGCTGCTCCTGGCGGCAAAACCACGCATATTGCCGAGCGAATGCAGGATCAAGGGGAGGTTTGGGGCCTGGATCGCCATGTTCACCGCCTCCAGCGCCTTCAGGAAAATGTGGCTCGTTTGGGCCTGACCGCCATTCGCTCTCAGGTTATTGATGTGGTGGAGCTAGCCGCTGTTGCCCACCCACCTCCCCCCCTACCGGACTGGGAGAGCGCCGACCGCGTTTTGGTGGATGCCCCTTGCTCAGGATTGGGCACCCTACACCGACATGCGGATGCCCGCTGGCGACAAACTCCAGACGAAATCGAAACCCTGGCTCAGCTGCAAACGCAATTGTTGGCAGTGGCCGCTCGCTGGGTCAAACCGGGAGGACTGTTGCTCTACGCCACCTGTACACTCCACCCAGCCGAAAATGAGCGGGTGATCGAGACGTTTCTGCAAACCCAACCCAACTGGGCTGCAGAAGGGGATCCCGTACAGATTTGGCCCCATCGACAGGATCGGGATGGGTTCTTTTGCCAACGGCTACGCCGCCAGGATTAAAGCTTGAAAAAGGGTGCACAGGACAGAGACTCCGTCCCACTGACGCGAACGGCACCCCGGAAAACTATGAAATCAATAAATGGTTAATGCGACTGTATATAAACTGTATGCAACAAATGCAAAAAAGGACTCCGTCCCGCTGACGCGGTCGCAGAAGCGTTGCGGGGCAACAACAGAGTTGGGTAGCCAACGGGATCCCTCACTCCATATCCCGACGGTTGGGGTTACGAGCCGGATCGTTGCTCAAGAAACCGAACACAAAAAGCCCAACAAAAAAGATCACGACAGCGTAAACAGAGATTTTGAGTAACAGCATAGTCTCAGTAACCCGTTTCTGACTGAATGAATGAAGTGATAAAGCAATGGTAAAGCAGAGGCGGAACAGCACAGGAACGGGATCCCGTCAAACCTGAGGTTCCGCAAAACTTCTTCACAACATCATACCCCGCAGGGCCGCCGGATCCCCTAGTTCAGAACCCTTTACCCCACAGACTATCAGGGACAAAGCCCGCAAGCCCTGCGCAGCAAGCCCAAAGCGGAATCCCAGTCAAGAGAAGAAACCCTCGGGAAAGCTGTTAAGAAATGTTTAGTCTGGTAGAGGAAGATTACGTCACCTAAGCTGCGCCGTGGGAACGCATGTGTGAGCATGGGGAGCGTGGCGTTGTGCTGACGCCTTGTTGTCTTGATTGGTTGTCTTGATTTTTGTCTTGGATTTGATCATGCCTTTTGACGTGCCGGAAGTGAGCCGAGTGTTGCCCTTGGCGCCGACTCAAGATCCAACCCAAGCCTTTGCGAAAGTGACGGATCAACCGTGTCAGTTGCTTTTATCGGACGGGATCCCGGTTTTTCTGCACCACTGGCCTCAGCCAGCAGCCCGTGGGCGACTGTTGCTCCTGCACGGCAAAGGGGATCATGGGGGTGGATTTGTGGAATGGGCCACCGATTGGGCCGCTCAAGGGTGGGAGGTCTTGGCTCCCGATATGCGTGGGTTTGGTCGTTCCGGGGGGATCCGCTGTTGGATCGACCGCTTCAGCCAGTATCAGGCGGATTTGGAATGGATTTCCCGGCAGGTGTGGCCCCAAGATGGGATCCCGCAAATTTGGTGTGGCTACAGTTCCGGGGCCAATTGGGTAACCGAATATGCCCTTGCCCATCCCGAACAGGTGCAAGGATTGATACTTCTCTCTCCCGCCTTTCGCATCGACCATTACTTCACCCCCTTCACTCAGCACCTCTTGCAACTGCTGGATTGGATGGCTCCCCAACTGGCGCTGACAGGCCTCTACGAACCGGCGCGGGTGACCTCTCTGCCCGAACAACAGGCAGCCTTTGCAGCGGATCCCTATGTTTGTGGGGTAACGCGGGCCCGATTTACTGCTGAACTAATCCGCAGCGGGCAACGGTGTATTGCCCAAGCCCATCAACTGACAATGCCAATATTGCTGCTCTACACTTCCGGAGATAGTGTGGTGAACCCCGCCGGGGCCTTGGAGTTTGCTCACCATGTACCCCATGTGCAAGTGCAAAATTTTCCCAATTCCCGCCATGACCTTCTGCACGATTGCCAAGCAGAGGCAGTGAAGCAGACGCTGGGGCAGTGGCTAACTCAGCACTTTCTGGCTTAACCCGATGTTGCATCCTGTTGCGAGCTGGGGAAGAGACCGACAAACCCCATGGCAGAATAGAAACGCTCTTTCCAACCGCCTGCCCCCATGAGCCAAGACCTGATCTACCGTCCCCGTCGGCTGCGGCGTACCGAAGCCCTTCGCCAGTTGGTTCAGGAAACCCAGCTGCGGGTACAGGATTTGATTTACCCGTTGTTTGTTTTGGAAGGGGAGAACCAGCGGCAGGAAGTGGAGTCCATGCCCGGCTGCTATCGCTACAGCCTAGATTTACTGCTCAAAGAGGTGGAAGAGGCAGCCCAATTGGGGATCCCAGCGGTAGCCCTGTTCCCGGTGGTGCCGGAAGAGAAAAAAGATCCGACGGGGCGAGAATGTTTCAACCCCGAAGGCTTGATCCAGCGCTGTGTGCGGCGGATTAAGCAGGAGATCCCGGAGATCTTAGTCGTAACGGATGTGGCCTTGGATCCCTACAACAGCGATGGGCACGATGGCATTGTGCGGGATGGGGTGATCTTGAACGATGAGACGGTAGAAATCTTGGTCAAACAAGCTCTCTCGCAAGCGGAAGCCGGAACCGACATTGTGGCCCCTTCCGACATGATGGACGGTCGCATCGGCGCCATCCGCCAAGCCTTGGATGACCAGGGGTATACGGACGTCGCGATCCTGGCCTACTCCGCCAAGTATGCCTCTGCCTTTTATGGCCCTTTCCGGGACGCCCTTGGCTCCGCCCCCAAATCGGGCGATAAGAAAACCTACCAGATGGATCCCGCTAATGCCCGAGAAGCAATCAAAGAAGCCGAACTCGACGAAGCAGAAGGAGCAGATATGCTGATGGTCAAACCGGCCCTAGCCTATCTAGACATCATTTACCGGATTAAGGAATCGACCGATCTTCCGGTAGCTGCCTACAACGTCAGTGGTGAGTACGCCATGATCAAAGCTGCTGAGCAAAAGGGCTGGATCGACGGCAAGAAAGTGATGTTGGAATCGCTGCTGGCCATGAAACGGGCTGGGGCAGACATCATCCTCACCTACTTTGCCAAAGAGGTGGCTCTGATCCTGAAGGCTTGAACTGCGGAGAAATTCCTAAGGGTTAGACAAGGGTTCTGTGGATTGGCCAATCCAGGTTTGGCTGGCTTCTTCATCCTCACTAGCCACTAAGGAGTTGGGATCCACTAGGCGCACCTGAATCTGGTTGGCGGGCACTTTATTAAGGCGTTCCTTGATCAAAGCCTCCTGCTGCAAGGGATCCATCCCCCGATCCACACCATCCTGCAGCCGAGAAACCCGCGTTCCCAAGACTTCAATTTGCTGCTCTAGAACCTGGAGACGATGGTATTGAGCCAGCTGCACAGGTAAGAGTCGATACAAGCCACTGATGGCCGCAGTAGCGAAGAGTACATTTACCCCAATCCGGCAAGCGACTTCCCATGCCTGCGGTTCCTGGGGGGATTGAGAAGAACGAGAGCGCCGGGTGCGAACAGGAACCGCCCGAACCGTGGAAGCCTGATAGGAGGCAGGGGATCCCGCTGGTCGCAGATGTTCCCTTCTTCGGGCATGGACAAGAGCCTCTCGACCCTGAGAGGAAGATCTAACGGGCACAGAAGCAACATTCAGACCCAGGTGAGGCCCGACAACCGAGTCTACACGTACAGGTACGCGACGAGCAGGAGTCCGGGAAGAAGACTTGGGTGTCACAGGTGAAGGGAAGGAGGTAAGGGGATGAGAAGTCACCTCTGCTGCCAGAAAGCGCAGCTAGGGCCTATTGAAGCCGATTTTTCCAAAAGTGTCAGGCTCTGACACAAAACAATTTTGGGGAACCCTTCTTTCCTCCAACAAAAAAGCCCACATCGGGGTGGGCCAGAGGAACTTGGAATAATCCCGAGACGAAATCCGCCTTGGAGGGCGATGGGGACAAGAATCTTGAGGCATCGAAAGAGGACATCGAAGCCGCTTCACTCAACCCATCAATCCCGAGGACCTGCTTAACTGCGGGCCAAACCGGCTCCCAAAAGCAGGGCCATCACTGCAGGAACCAAAGCAACAGCCAGAATGGTGAAGACTTGTGAGTCCGTCATAGCCAACTCCCTAACGATGGAATTCCGTTCCGCAAAGGCGAACCCCCTCACTTTACCCTGGCCTCAGGAGATGCTTTCGAATCGAAAGGAAAAGCTCAAAATTCTTTACAGTGAGCCTGTTTCACCCTCACCCTTGCCTGGATCCCGTTTAGAGGGAGCAGATGGCTCAGGCGTCCATCTGAGCAAATCCAGGCGGAGAGGCTGATGGAGAGCGATTTTCAGGATGGGGCGTACAGGGATCGAACCTGTGTAAGGCAAATTATGAGTTTGCTGCCTAAACCGCTCGGCCAACGCCCCTAAGCATCTCTACTTTAGCGCCCTCCTCGTGGCTTGGAGGATATGAAGGGGGAGCAACAGACAGGCTAAGCTGCATGTCAGTGGTTACAAACGGCAAACAACATGACGTCGCCGCGTTCTTGGGAAGGTCAGCTGGTTTTGGGACTGGGACTAACTTTGGTCTCTTTGGTCATTTGCCTAGGTTTTTTGGCCTTTGGGCAGCAGTATCTGGAATGGGATTGGCATCCGGGATCCGCATCTGCGCTAGCGGCAGTAGGTTTGGGTACAGTGCCTTCCCCTGAGATTGCTTTTGAGAGCGCATCCATACCGACTGAGGTTGCAGCTGCCGATAGCTCTGTAGAGGGAGCCAGACCGCAACTTTGGTTCATGACCTTTTTGACGGTGTTCGTGGCAGAAATGGGGGATAAGACCCAACTGGCAACGTTGTTGATGAGTGCGCAATCCAGATCCCCCTGGGCAATCTTTTTCGGCTCCGCCAGTGCTTTGGTGACGGCCAGTTTGCTCAGTGTTCTGTTGGGGGGTGGTTTGGGGCAGGTCATTCCATCAGACTGGCTACAATGGTTAGCCGGTGCAGGCTTCCTGGTGATTGGGAGTTATGTGCTCTGGCAGGAGTGGCAGGGAGATACCCTCCCCGAGAGCTAGTGGTTTTGGGGAACCCACGTAAACGAACCAGACAAAGCGGGGGAAGATAAAGAAGGTGTTGAGCGATAAGGACGATCGCCAGATTTCATCTTTCTTCAGCCAAACAGCCTGGCGGGTTGCTCTGGTGAGTTTTGGCTCGATTCTATTGGCAGAAATGGGGGATAAGACCCAACTGGCCACCCTTTTACTCAGTGCGCGCACTCAAAACCCTGGGGTGATCTTTTGCGGAGCTGCCGCCGCCTTGATCAGCACCAGCCTGATCGGGGTATGGGCCGGGGCTTGGGTTGCACGGTTGTTCCCGCCTCGCTGGATTAAAACGATGGCTGGCCTGGGTTTTGTGCTGATTGGGCTAACGCTGCTGTGGGGATCCCTGCCGATAGCTGGTTGAGTGCAGGGATTCAGAACTGGGCAGCCAAAGCGTGCTAGGATTGGAAACGCTTGATTTTCGTACCTAGCGCCCCACACCTTTACCTTCATACCGGATAGCCGGTCAGGAAAACCAGCATGGCCAAAAAACGCAACCTGAAGCGAGAAAAAGCCGAGCGGAACCGCGAATATGCTAGACAATTTCAAAAGAGTCGCGCTCGCAATGGCCGCCGCTTCCGTTCTGCCCCCCGAGACAATGATGCCAGCGCCACCGAAGAACCTTAGTCTGCTGGGATTCTTGGGTCAGACCCTACTCTGAACAGGGCTAGCTCAACAAACCTGCTATTGTATGCAGGGGTTGGCTGGAGCGGGTGAACATGAAATATCGACGGATTTTACTGAAGCTGAGCGGTGAAGCCCTGATGGGGGAACGTTCCTATGGAATTGACCCCGAGATTTTGCAATCGATTGCCAGTGAAGTGGCCTCAGTGGTGCGAGCCAGTGTACAGGTGGCGATCGTCGTGGGGGGCGGTAACATCTGGCGGGGACGTAAAGAGGCTGCTGCGCAAGGTATGGATCAGGCTTCTGCCGACTATGTAGGCATGTTGGCCACGGTGATCAATGCCCTCACCTTACAGGATGCCATCGAGCGAGCCGGGATCCCCACCCGCGTTCAGACCGCTATTGCCATGCAGGAGGTGGCAGAACCTTATATTCGTCGTCGCGCCATCCGTCATTTGGAAAAGGGGCGGGTGGTGATTTTTGGGGCAGGTTCTGGCAATCCCTTTTTCACCACCGATACCACTGCGGCTTTGCGGGCGGCTGAAATTGATGCAGAGGTGATCTTTAAGGCTACGAAGGTGGATGGGGTTTACGATGCCGATCCCAAAACCCATCCGCAGGCTCGTCGCTACGAGACTCTTAGTTATCAGGATGTGCTGACCCATGATCTGCGGGTGATGGACAGTACTGCCATTGCCCTGTGCAAAGAGAATCAACTGCCTATTGTTGTCTTTGACCTAACCACTCCTGGCAATATCTATCGCGTGGTAAAGGGAGAACCGATCGGGACAGTGATCGGGCAGCCTTCTGGAGAGAACAAGGGGATCCCCGTCACGGTGGCTCAGGAGAGCTGATCCCAAATCGGACTGAGGCTGAGGCTAAAATTGGGCCGGGTTCGCCGTACTCCGACGAGCATTCTGCTGGATTGCAGAGTAGCCTGACAGAGGGGTGTGCTCAAATGATTGATGGAGGAGTAACTGATGGCAGAAGATCTGCAGCTTCCGTCTCAACAGGATACTCACAGGCCCAAACCCTCGGCTGTGTCTCCCCACTTCAGCACTCGTCGCTGGGCTAGGCGTTGTCTTCAAAGTATTGTGCTGCTGCTGGCGCTGGCTGCTGGTTTGGCCTATTGGCAGTGGCAACGTTGGCTACAACCCGTGGGTGGGTCAGAACCAATTCAGGTGGTAATTGAGCCGGGGAGCAGTAGCCGCTCCATCGGCCAAAAGCTCTACCAGGCGGGTGTGATTCGCTCCGATCTAGCTTGGGCACTCTGGAGCCGAACCCTGGCACGGGATTGGGTCTTTCAGGCAGGTACCTACTTGCTGGATCCCAACCAAGACATGATGGCGGTAGCTCAGCAGTTGCGCCAAGGGAACGTTTTACAGACTCGTCTGACGATTCCAGAAGGCTGGCGGATCGATCAGATGGCAGCAGCTTTGGCTCAGCGGAACTGGTTTGCAGCTGATACCTTCATTGCCATGGCTCAGGTGATTCCACCCCTGGATTGGCTGCCCCAAGACTTAAATTCTCTAGAGGGGTATTTGTTCCCAGATACCTACCTGTTTCCAGTGGAGCAAGTGGAGGGACCCCTGCCAGAGCATGAAAAAGCTCAGACAGTGGTGAATGCCATGTTGCAGCGATTTGTTTCAGTGGCTTTGCCTTTGTTTCAACAACACTCCACCCCCTTGTCCTTGCACGAGTGGGTGACCTTAGCCAGCATTGTGGAGCGGGAGGCCGTGGTGCCGGAAGAGCGAGCCTTGATTGCAGGGGTCTTTTTGAACCGGCTTAGACAAGGGATCCCGTTGGGGGCAGATCCAACGGTGGAATATGCTCTCAATATCCGTCAAACACCGGATCGTCGTCTCACCTTGGCAGAAGTGCGCACCCCCTCTCCCTACAACACCTATCTCAACCCCGGGTTGCCGCCTGGCCCGATTGCCAGTCCTGGGTTGGCTAGCCTAGCAGCCGTTTTGGAACCTGAGCAGACGGATTTCCTCTATTTTGTCGCTCGTTATGATGGCACCCATGTTTTCAGCAAAACGCTAGCGGAGCATGAGGCGGCTCAACTGCAAATCATCCGGGAGCGGCAAGCGGAGCAAGCCTCACCGGGAACGGCAACAAGTCCTTAACCGAGCATGAGATGGTACACAAACCCTGGTTTAAGCTCCTTCAGCCGGATTTGGTGGTGGCAGGCACGGTCTTGCGGCTACAGGCGGAGACGTTGTTGGCATGGGGAGTGCAGGGTGTCATCCTCGATGTGGACGGCACACTGGTTCCTCTGCAACAAACGGAGGTGGATGCGGCTGTGGTGGCTTGGCTCGACCAGTTGCGCCCACACTTTCAAATTTGGCTGGTGAGCAACAACATCAACCGCAATCGGATTCGACAAATTGGCGAAAGCTTGGATCTGCCCCACATTCACCGAGCTGGGAAACCGTCACGACGGGCTTTGCGGCGGGCAGTCACCCAGATGGGCTTGCCAGTGGAGGCGGTGGCCATGGTTGGGGATCGCTTGTTGACGGATATTTTGGCAGGGAATCGCCTGGGGTTGGTGACGGTACTGGTCAATTCCCTCTTGGCGGGAGTGGTGGAAGAGAAACCCGCTGCCATTTTGGATCCCCGCTCGTAAGAGACTCAAACCTACTCTTGAGCTTGAACTGGATCCGGCGGTCGCCACTTCAGCACCAAGGTGGAAAGTTGCGGCAGACAAAGATCTAGAGAATAGGGCAGGCCGTGATAAGCCCAGTCATCGGTCCATTTGCCTCCGAGATTGCCGACGCCGCTACCCCAAAACTCAACCGCATCGCTGTTGAAGACTTCCCGGTAAAAGCCTCGGCTCGGCACGCCAATGCGGTAGTTGGGCCAAACCACGGGCGTGAAATTACACACCACCACCACCCACTCCCTGGGATCCTCCCCGTAACGGATGAAGGAGACAATGCCACGATGATCACTACAGTCAATCCAGCGGAACCCCTCCGGTTTGATGTCTTGGGTGTAGAGGGCAGGTTCAGAACGCAACAGGTGATTCAAACTGGCCACGTAGTTGCGCAACTTGGCATGAGGTTCAAACTGCAATAGCTCCCAATCCAAATCGGCCCAAACATTCCATTCGTTCCACTGGCCAAATTCCATGCTCATAAATAGGGTTTTCTTGCCAGGGTGGGTGAACATGTAGCCGTACAAAGCCCGCAAACTGGCAAATTTGTGCCAATGATCCCCAGGCATTTTGCCCAGCATGTGGCTCTTGCCGTGGACCACCTCATCGTGAGAAAAAGCCAGCATGTAGTTCTCGCTAAAGGCGTACATGAGGCTAAAGGTAACCAAGTTGGGATGAAACTGACGGAACCAGGGATCCATGTGGAAATAATCCAGCATGTCATGCATCCAGCCCATATTCCACTTTAAGTTGAAGCCCAAGCCACCCACATGAGCTGGCCAGGTTACCATCGGCCAAGCGGTGGATTCTTCCGCAATAGAAAGCGCTCCAGGATTGTATTGGAAAATCAGAGTATTGAGTTGGCGGAAAAAGTCGATGGCTTCGATATGTTCCCGTCCACCGTAGGGATTGGGGATCCACTCTTTACGGTCGTAATCCAGATAAAGCATGGAAGCGACTGCATCGACTCGGATCCCGTCGATGTGATATTTTTCGAACCAAAAGAGGGCATTGGCCACCAGATAGTTGCGCACTTCATTGCGGCCGTAGTTAAACACCAACGTGCCCCAACCTTTGTGTTCCCCTTTGCGAGAATCGCCATACTCATATAAATGAGTGCCGTCGAAAAAGGCCAGCCCATGCCCATCTTTGGGAAAATGTCCAGGAACCCAATCAATGATCACCCCGATCCCGGCTTGGTGAGCTTGATCAACAAAATACATAAAGTCCTGCGGGGAGCCATAACGGGAGGTGGCAGCATAGTGACCGATCACTTGATACCCCCAGGAGCCATCGAAGGGGTGCTCTGCCACTGGCAAAAGCTCGATGTGGGTAAAGCCCAGTTCTTTGACGTAAGGGATGAGCTTGTCCGCCAATTCTCGATAGGTCAGGAAGCGAGTATTCGGCTTTTGATCCACGGGTACACTTTGCCCGGAAGCAGGGGGATCCTCGGTTGAGCCATGCATCCAGGATCCCAAATGAACCTCATAGACGGAGACAGGGGAGCGGAGGGGCTCGGTTGCAGCGCGTTTTTCCAGCCAGGCTTGATCCCCCCAGGTATAGGTGTTGAGATCGGTAACAATGGAACCCGTCTTGGGTCGTACCTCCTGTTGGAATCCATAGGGATCCGATTTTTCGTAGATATCCCCCCAGGCGGTTTTCACTTCGTACTTGTAAATCGCCCCCACCGACACACCGGGAATAAAGACCGCCCAAATGCCGCTTTCCCCCAGCATTTTCATCTGGTGTTGGCGGCCATCCCAATGGTTGAAATCGCCAATAACACTGACATTGCGAGCATTAGGGGCCCAAACAGCAAAGTGAACCCCCGCGACTCCTGCTACCGAAATGGCATGGGCGCCTAGTTTGTCGTAGATGCGGTGGTGGTTCCCTTCGCCAAACAGGTAGCGATCCACCTCCCCCACATGATCCACTTGCTCCAGGGGAAACCGGTAGGGATCCTCCCATTCTTCCAACTGGTACCCCTCGGGATCCCAGACCCGTTGGGCCCTGAGAAAATAGTCCGGTAAGGGGATCCCAGGTTTAAGGCGCAATTCAAACAGGGTTTCTGGGTGCAGCGGCTGCATGGGATGGGCCTGCTCAGTGGCACGTTCCACCAGCCAAACCTGCTTGGCATTGGGGATAAGAGCACGCACCAGCCAAAAGGACTCACTGGTCTCTTCATTTTCAATTTGGTGTGGCCCTAAGACGGCATAGGGATCCTGCCATTGGTTAGAGACAAATTGACCCACTTGTTCGGCAGACAGGAGAAATGCCATCGGGAACCCTCAACAGACAACTGCTTCCAGTTTAACGGCGGCGGAGTTCCCGTTTGCGGGTTTAGGTGTTTGAGCGTCACTCAATTACCCTCTAGTTGGCGCATTCCATACAACTCAGATTCTTTTCTTGAACCTTGGCTACTCTGTTAAGACTAATACGTGGTCGGTGTGCATTTGGGGTTGTTAGCTGGCAGTCTGCATCGAACTCATTCGCCCTGGCCCAACCCTCACAGTATCAAAGCGATCGTCTCTAGGACGATAGGACAGTACTTCCTAAACCTATAAGATCTCCCAAGGATCTCAAGATTTCACAGATCTCAGCTCAAATCGGGGAAGGTGGCCTGTACCGCCGGATGAATCAGCTTTCCGGCTTTGACATTCAGCCCTTTGGCCAATGCCGGATCCTGTTCCAGAGCTGCTGGTAAACCGAAGCGGGCCAATTTGAGGGTATAGGGCAGGGTGGCATTGACCAGGGCTTGGGTTGAAGTCCAGGGAACGGCTCCCGGCATATTGGCCACACCATAGTGTAGTACTCCAAAAGCTTCGTAAACCGGCTGGGCGTGGGTGGTCACCCGGGTTGTGGCAATACAGCCCCCCTGATCCACCGCGACATCCACAATCAACGAACGAGGCCGCATTTGGGCCACCAGGTCTTCTTTCACCAAAACGGGGGCACGGCTCCCCGGCACCAACACCGCTCCCACCAGCAAATCGGCATCTTTGACGCAATCTTCCACGCTCTGGGTGGTGCTGTAGATCAGCTCAACCCGGGATCCAAAAATCAGCTCCAACTCGTTCAGGCGATGCAGATTGATATCCAGAATTTGCACCCGTGCCCCCAAACCCACGGCCATTTTGGCGGCTTCTGTCCCCACCGTACCGCCGCCCAAGATCACCACCCGTCCCGGCGATACCCCAGGGATCCCACCCAGGAGCACGCCCCGTCCCCCCTGTTGTCGGGTCAGGTAATGGGCGCCAAACTGCACCGATAGCCGCCCGGCAATCACGCTCATGGGCATCAACAAGGGCAGGGAGCCATCTGTTAATTCCACCGTTTCATAGGCAATGCAGGTGGCTCCTGATTTGAGCAAGGCTAGAGTGAGCTCCCGGCTAGCGGCCAAATGCAAATAGGTAAACAGGATTAAATCCGGATGCAGCAAAGGATACTCGGCAGGCAAAGGCTCTTTCACCTTCACCACCATCTCCTGCTGGTAGATCTCCTGCGGGGTGGTTACCAGTTTGGCCCCAGCTTTTTGGTAATCCTCGTCGGCAAAGCCTGCCCCTTGGCCTGCTTGGGTTTCGACCCAGACCTGATGCCCTTGTTCCGTCAGTGCCCGCACCGCAGCCGGAGTTAAGCCAACTCGGAACTCTTGCTCTTTGATCTCCTTGGGCACACCGATTCGCATAAGGATCCCTGCTTAGCTCTAGTCTTTCCAGTGTGACATCCCCTTCACAGAGCATTAAAGGGCTGTAGATAAGCTAGGATTACTGAGAGTGTCAGAGCGCCTACACACCAAGATTCTCTCTAGAACGCAAGGGATCCTCGCAAGTAACCCAGGCTGGAGTACCGCCGAAACCCGATGAACATGATCCCCCTTGCCTTGCCTCAGGATGTCTACGAGCAGTTGCTCCAATTGCAGCAGGAGCGCGGGGATTCCTCTCCCGAAGCGACGTTATCAGCGTTGATCCAGGACCATCTAGCTGGTGGGCTGGCGGAACGGGTGCAGGTTTTGGAGCAGGAATCGGCCAGTATGAAGGAACAAATGGGGGCTGTCTTACAAGCCATCGCCCTTGTGGCAACACGGGTGGATCTGATGATCGAGCTGCCGGTGCATGAGGGAGAACCCGGTGCTGATTCTTGAGCGGGGATCCCGCTTCCTGACCGAGCGCCTGTTCCTGCTAGAGGCGCAGTTGCGGCCCTTGGCGGATGGGAAAGTCCCTTTGTTGCTGGCGGAATCGGATCCCATTCGGGTGTGGGCCACGCTCCTAACCTGTCAACGTTTAGGGATCCCGCTCTTTTTGGGAAACCCCACCTGGGGGGAGCGGGAATGGGGTCAAGCCTTGCAGCAGATGGGATGCGGTTGGTCTTGGCGGCGGGGGCAGTTGCAGCCTCACCCATCCGCCTCGGTCAATCAACCCCTTCGGGAGCTTCTCAAGGCTTTATCTACACCAGATTTCCCACCCATTTGCATCCCCACCGGTGGATCCAGCGGACATCTGAAGTGGGCTATCCATTCCTGGGCTACCCTCGCGGCCTCCGCCAAAGCTCATCAACAGCATTTTGCCGTCGGGCCTGTCCACAGCTATTGTGTCTTGCCGCTTTACCATGTCAGCGGTTTGATGCAGGCGGTGCGCTCGTGGTTGAGCGGGGGGCAGTGGGTGCTTTGGAATTGGAAGTCTCTGGCAGGTGCAGAGCGATGGGAAACGCCTTTGCCGGGAAGTTTTTTATCTCTGGTGCCGACTCAGTTACAACGGCTATTGCTCCAGGCTCATCCGGCTGTATTGGAGGTGCTGCGACAGTTTCGCGCCGTTTTGGTAGGGGGTGGCCCCACTTGGCCCAGCTTGAGAGAACAAGCCCGCCAACAGCAGATTCCGGTCGCTCTCACCTATGGCATGACGGAAACCGCTTCCCAGGTGTGTACCTCTTTCCCGGAGGCGTTTTGGGGTGGTGATGACAGTCTGGGGCGCCCCTTACCCCATGCCAAGTTGCAAATTCAGCGGACCGCTAGGGATCCGGTTGGCCCGATTCACCTGTGGGCGGAGTCGCTGGCACTGGGATACTACCCTCATCTTTGGAACCGAGAGCAAGGCTGGATCCCAGGAGACTGGGGCTACTTCGATGAACAGGGATCCCTCCATTGGCTGGGGCGGGCGGATGATTTGATCCTGACGGGGGGCGAGAAGGTTCTGGCGGCGGAAGTGGAAGGGGAGATCCGGGCTACGGGATGGGTGGAGGATGTGTGTGTGCTGGGGCTACCAGATGCCGAATGGGGGCAGCAGGTGGTCGCCATCATCGTCCCAGCCCCCGGGATCCCAAGCGATCCCGGGGATCTCAAGCATCAACTCAATCGACATTTGAGCGCACAACTGAGCGGGTACAAACGGCCAAAACAATGGCTGTGCTGCGATGGGATCCCACGAACACCCCAGGGCAAAGTGAACCGCCCTCATCTGCAACAGTGGGCTATGCAAGCCTTAGGGATCCCTGTTTCCGCCAACTTCAAAACTCCCGAACCCCGGTTATCCGCCAAAGTGAGCGGCGACAAATACGACTGAACCGTGTCCCGAAAGAGTTGTCAGATCGCTGGCACTCCTGCCCAGAATGCAAAGCAGAAATGCCACGCGATACAAACTCTAGGATATTGCTAGGATATTGATATTGATCAAAAAAGTGAGGTTGGGCAACGTGCTCCGCATGACCCAGAGGGTCAACGCCTCACTCAAAAAAGCTCGAAGGGCTACGGCTCGGAGAGAAGCTCGCGCTCTATCGAAGCATGAGCGTCGGGAGTATGTCACAACCGATGAGAATGGCAGATTCGGATCCCTCACGGGATCCCCATTTCAGAAAGGTTCTTCCGAGGGTAGGTTGGAGTCGCGGTCTTGACGGGATCCCAGCAATTCCAGCCGATCCACGGCGATGATCGGTTTTTGGCGGTCTTCCCCGGTGGATTTATCCTTCCAACGGTCAAACTTGAGGCTCCCTGTCACCCCGATCAGGCTACCCTTGCGCACGTATTCCCCGGCCACCTCCGCAGTGCGCCCCCACAGTTCCAGGTTGAACCAATCGGGCTTGTCCTCGTTTTTGCGCATACGGTTCACCGCCAGGCTGAAGGTACACACCACCTTGCCCGACTCGAAGTAGCGCACCTCAGGATCCATACCGGCTCGACCCACAAGGGTGACCAGGTTCAGGCTCATGGGCATCTTCTCCAGACCGCGGTACAGCTTTTGTTGTAGCGTTTGCAGGGGATCCCTGTCATCCAGGCTCGCTCATACCCTAGATTTACGGGAATTTTTAGGATCTCTGCGGGTTACACTGCGGGGATCCCGGTTGATCTCAGGGAAAAATCTCTGTTGTGATGGATTTGAGGCTCGGAATACCGGCTCCAATCCTGTCGCAAAAGTTTACAATGACAAAAGGAGTCGAACAACCGCCAGCCCGCCGGATACGTTTACCTTTCCCAGCCACAGGGCTAGCAGAACGGGTTCATTCACTGCGAGAGGACGCATTCAGAAGCATTTCCTATGGAACTTATCTACGCATACGCCTGGTTGATCCCGGTTTACCCCCTAGTGGCAGCCTTCCTGCTGGGCTTAGGCATCCTGATGTTCAACTCTTGGATAAGGGCCAACCGTTCCCTGGCGGCTTTCTTGAGCGTGTTTTTGATTGGGACGGCGATGGTTCATGCCTTTGCTATTCTGGTTACCCAAGTGCAGGGGCACGAAACCGTTCTGAAAACCATTACCTGGGCGCAGGCGGGATCCTTCTCGGTGGAAATGGGCTTTGTGGTGGATCACCTGACGGCGATGATGCTGGTGGTGGTGACCACAGTGGCCTTTTTGGTGCAGATCTACTCCGATGGCTACATGGCTCACGATGCGGGCTATGTGCGTTTCTATGCCTACCTGAGCCTGTTTAGTTCCTCCATGTTGGGCTTGGTGGTCAGTCCCAATTTGGTGCAGATTTACATCTTTTGGGAGCTGGTGGGGATGTGCTCTTACCTGCTCATCGGCTTCTGGCACGAGCGGCAGGCGGCAGCGGAAGCAGCTCAAAAAGCGTTTGTGGTCAACCGTGTGGGTGACTTTGGCTTCTTGCTCGGCATGCTGGGCCTCTACTGGATCTCCGGCACCTTCGAGTTCAACGAAATTGGCCGCAACCTGCAGGAGATGTTGGCCTCTGGCTCCGTCAGCACTGGACTGATCGCTCTGTTTGCGGTGTTGGTGTTTCTAGGCCCTGTGGCCAAGTCGGCCCAGTTCCCGTTGCATGTGTGGCTGCCGGATGCCATGGAGGGCCCGACGCCGATCTCCGCTTTGATCCATGCTGCAACCATGGTGGCTGCGGGTGTGTTTTTGGTAGCGCGGATGTTCCCGGTGTTTGCAGGGATCCCGCTGGTGATGGACATCATTGCCTGGACAGGGGCCGGAACCGCCTTTTTGGGAGCCAGCATCGCCATTACTCAAAACGACATCAAGAAAGGCTTGGCTTACTCCACCATTTCCCAGTTGGGCTACATGATCATGGCGATGGGATGCGGGGCGTATGGGGCGGGTCTGTTCCACCTCATGACCCATGCTTATTTCAAGGCGATGCTCTTTTTGGGCTCAGGTTCGGTCATTCATGGGATGGAAGCGGTGGTGGGGCACAACCCAGCTTTGGCTCAGGACATGCGCCTCATGGGGGGACTGCGCAAGTATATGCCGGTTACTGCCTTCACCTTTTTGATTGGTACCCTAGCGATTTGCGGGATCCCGCCTTTTGCCGGCTTTTGGTCGAAGGATGAAATCTTGGGATCCGTTTTCGAGCACAATCCTGCTCTGTGGGGAGTAGGCTTTCTAACGGCTGGGATCACCGCTTTCTACATGTTTCGCATGTATTTTCTGACCTTTGAAGGAGAGTTTCGCGGCACCAACATCACCTTGCAAAAGGAAGTGGCCGTCAGCGAGGGTCGTCCAGTTCCTGCTTTTGCCTATGCTTTTGCGGGTAAACCGGCCTTTGGCCCCGGTGCGATGAACATTCAAGAAAAGCCCCAGCCCAGCAGCCATCCGGAAGCTGAGGAAGACCTCCACCATGAGCACCCCCACGCTTCTGAGCCGCATGAGTCTCCTCGGTCAATGACGTTTCCCCTCGTAGCTCTAGCGGTTCCTTCCGTGCTGATTGGCTTGGTGGGTACCCCTTTTGCCAATTACTTTGAAGCCTTCATTCATCCGCCCAGTGAACATTTGGCGGAAGCTGGCTCGATTTTGCCAATTGTGGCCGAAGAATGGGCAGAGGTATTGGCGGGGCATTTTAATTGGTCAGAGTTTTTGATCATGGCGGGGAGCTCCGTTGGCATTGGCTTGCTTGGCATTACCCTGGCCAGCTTGATTTATTTCTCCAAGCGTATTGATCCCGGCACCTTCCCCCAGAGTTTGCAGCCCCTTTACTACTTCTCTTTGAACAAGTGGTATATCGATGACCTCTACAACCGCGTCTTTGTGCAGGGCACCCGCTTTGTTGCCCGCGAAGCACTGGAGGTGGATAGCCGGATTGTTGATGGCATGGTCAACCTAACGGGCTTGGTGACAATGGTGAGCGGGGAGGTAATGAAATACCTAGAAAGTGGTAAGGCGCAGTTTTACGCTTTGATCATCTTTGCGGCAGTGGTGGTGATGGTGGTGCTGTCGGGGGTAGGATTCTAATTCACTGACCAGAGGCGGATGCCACCGGATCGGTTGCCACTGATCAAGGTACGGCCATCGCAGCTAAAGGTGAGGGCGCTAATGCAGGCAACGGGATCCCGGTACACCCTTACAGGAGCACAGTGGGGCAGATAATGTAGCCAAATGCTGTAGTCATCTCCTCCAGTCGCTAACCACCGCCCGGTGGGGTCGATGGCGACCGCCCTAATCCAGTTGTCGTGTTCGGGGTGAACGCCCAGCAGCTTTCCGGTCAGGGGATCCCAGCGTTTCAAGGCATAATCCACCCCTCCCCCTGCCAGTTGCCGGCCATCCGGAGTAAGGGCGACCGCATTCAGAGGGCCAATGGACGGGATCCGCCGAATCCCTTCTCCAGCCACCAGATCCCAGACCCAGACGGTTTCGTCGTCGCTGACACTGGCGAGAAAGGCCCCTCCCTGGCTGAGATAAAGGGAGTGAATGCGATCCGCATGTCCGTGCAGCTGGAGATAGGGTTGTTGGCTCTGCAGATCCCACACCTGAAGCACCCCATCCGATCCCCCAGCCACCACCAACCGGGATCCATCGCTGCTCACCACCAGCGCCTGTATAGACTCCAGCCCCGTTTCCAGTTGCCCTACCCCTTCACCCGTATGGGGATCCCAGAAGCAGATCTCGCCAAAGCGACACCCACTCACCAATAGCTCCCGTCCCTGCCAGCGGGTCAGGCCCAAGCCGCGAATCGGCCCCCCATGTCCCCGCAGACAATGCCGCAATTCACCGGATCCCCAATGCCAGATCCGCACAGTGCGATCCGTACTGCCGCTAATTAATAGCTCCCCAGCCACTGTCAACACGGAAATGGCGCCGCTGTGGCCCAACAGAGTTTGGGTTTGAATGGGGTTCCACGCCAAAGGATAGGAGGTCATGGGCGGAGAGAATGCAAGGTTTTATCGCCATCATTGGGCAGTCGGAAGCTGGGGTTGTCCACAGCAACATCCGGGATCCACGGTAGCACCCTGGATTTTGTCCAGTAGTTGTTCAGATACTCTTACCGCTAAACTTTTACAATCAGGTCATTACAGTCCTTTAAGGCTCCGCACCCCTAAAGTGAATGCGGGTTTGCTACGGCAGTGTTTTTGTCATTATTACCCCAAAAAAATCCTAAAAATGTCTAAATGTCTGTAGGTCAAGGACAGGGCAATGATGCGCATTTCCATTCAGCCGGACAGCGAGATCCCTGGCTCTGTACAGTTGTTTAACCTGCTTTGTTTTGCCATCGCCTGTGGGCAGTTCCCCCCCGGTTGTCGCCTGCCCAGCACCCGTCAATTGGCCATGCAAACGGGCCTGCACCGCAACACCATTAACAAGGTCTATCACCAACTGGAAGAAATGGGCTTAGTAGAAACCCGGGCTGCTTCCGGGATCTATGTCAGTGGATCAGCCCATCAGGTCGCCAATACTTCTCGCCTCCTTAGTCAAGACCTAGACAAATCCAAACAAGCCCTGCAAGAAATCCGTCAAGGCATTGACCATCTCCAACAGCAAGGGTTCTCCTTAGAACAGGTGCGGGATCTGCTACAGGCCGAAATCGATTGGCGCTTGCGCTGTAGTGCCCAGGTCTTGGTATGTGTACCGGGTCGAGATTTGGGCACAGGCGAACTGATGACTCAGCAAATTCAGCAGGCTTTGGGCATCCGAGTGCAGTTGGTGCCCTTGGAAGATTTGGCCACAGTTTTGGAACAGCTCCACTCCAGCACAGTAGTGACCATTCGCTACTTCCTCAGCGCTGTAGAAGCAATAGCCCAACCGCGCGGTGCCCGTGTTTTGCCTGTAGATGTGTCTGACTACGCCAAGGAAATTGATTTGGTTCGCCAACTGCCCCCTCAGGCTTGTCTGGGCTTGGTCAGCATCAGCACTGCCCTGTTGGAGGTCGCAGAGGTGATTGTGCATAGCCTACGGGGGGAGGAGCTGCTGGTGCTAACAGCTGTTATTTCTGATACGGAGCGGGTGGGTTCTATCCTACGCCGCGCTCATACCCTGATTTGCGATGTTGCCAGCTACTCCACTCTGCGGGCCCTATTACGCCAAGCCCGAGCTGATCTGATCCGTGTGCCCACCCTAGTATGTGCCGATCCCCATATTGGCGAGGCGGCCCTAGAGGAACTGCGGCGGGAGTTGGGGCGGATCCCGGCTCAGGAGGTGGAATAGCAGAAGATTTCATTAAACATTATTGCCTCCACGCTGTTTTGCGGATGACCGACTCAGCCTGTCGTGCTTAAGTGGAAATACGGCATTGGCCATCTCGTTTTGATTCACCCTCTCTCAGTCTCTCTACTTACTCACTGGCTCGTATATGGTGATCCTCGACTACGCCTCCACCGATCATGACCATGTAGCGGTCTCGACAGATGGTTTTTTGGAGTCCATTCGCTTCCAGAACCATTTTTATGGATTTAATCGCTCCTTTCGTCGATTGAAGGAGGCCATCGACAGCTGTCGCTATGATATGGACTATGGATCCCTCATCAGTATTGTGGTAGCGCATTCCGACCGCTGTGAGGTCTGGTCACGGTTGGGCCCCGAAATTCCTGTTATGCCCAAACGCCTCTTGAACATGACCGGCTCTCAACCCTCAGCTCCAACCCAATCCAAAGCCCAGAACCCCTTCCGCAACTGGAGTCAAGCTATTCCGGCTGATGCTTATTTTGTTGATGCTGAGCCTTCTCCACGCCGTCCCCTCTTCTACCATGGCGCCAGACCCTGCAATGCTCTACAAGCCTGAATCCTGAATAATGAACCCAACCTGACAGCACGGGAAGGACATCAAGCGGGAAGGACCTATTGTCCTCTTGTCCTCAAGTACCTGTACCTAGCTGGATGAATCAGGATTTGGTACCCAGCTCCTCCTTTATCCCTCCCCTGATCCCCGCCGGCAAAAATCTGGTGGAAACTGAGCTGCTATCTGCTCAAAGAGCTGCCCATTCAGGGTTCCCAAGTTGCAATGCAAGACTCGCGAAAAGGTTCCCTCTTGCTTTTGTTCAATATCGGAAGCCAGCAAGGTTTTCACTTGGATCCCGGTTTGCTCATACACATACTGTCGCCCCTGATTTTCTGTTTTCTCGGCAATGGTAAAGACTTCTAAAATCTCTGCCCCTGCCTTGCGCACCGACTCGATCAAAGCCACCATCGTCCCGCCAGTACTGATCAGATCATCCACCAGCACCACCCGATCCCTTGCGGTCACTCCATTCAAGTACACCTGAATCGATCCTTCCGGAATATATTCGTTGGCCAATGGGATCCCAATTTCCCCCGGTGCGCCTGTAGGGGTCCAACGAGCCAAAGTGCGCGGCAAGTTGTAGCTCAGAAGAATATCCGAAATGATCATTGCGCCCCGATCCTCTTCCCCTACCCCCAAAGTGGCTTGATGCGCCTGGGTTAAATGCAGGCGGCTGAGCAAACACACAGCTGCCGAGAGGTGAGGATGCAAGGGGGGAATATTGTCGGTAATCGAAGTGGCAAAAAACTGAAAAGAACGCCCCCCCTTCCCGGTGACGCTGTAGGTGGGTCGCCCATGAAAGTCAGCAATCACCCGTTGCAAGGCTTTGACAATACTTTCAGGCGACTGGACGGGATCCCCAAAGGCAGGGCTGAGCATAAGGAGCAAACTCAAGCAAGCTGAGCCTGATCTTGCGGGAGAAACCGGATCCGCGTCAACTGAGACGGACTCGAACCGGAGCTGAGATCGTTTCTTCCTTGTGCAGAGCCTGGGTTAGCCGACTCAGCTGAGCTTGGGCTTCCAGTTGCTCATCGATCCAATCTGCCAGCTCCCGCATATACAGCACCACGTGCATCGCATTATTTCGCTGGATCTGCTCCAGCCCCTTCTGGGCCAGACGGGCCAGGATAACTGGGTCGCTAAGCTCTTCCAAAGCTGCAAAATCTTCCGGTCGATCAAACCCCAAGTCCGCCATTCTTTCAAACACATACCCCAGCCTCAAGCCTGTCACTGAGCAGCGCACCTCCTGCTGCAAGGGATCCCGTAGGGTGAGGGCAGCAGTCCGATAAGCGGTTTGGGCAATGCTCCGCCAAGTACCGCGATGAATGCGCAAACTCAGTTGATCCCCGTCCCAGCCCAAGGCTTCCCGCACCAGCAGTCCACAATTACAACGGGTGCTGTCCTGCCAGCGATATTCCGTATCCCAAAAGCCCCATCGCTGGGACTGAATGCGATCGGCTGTGCGACGCAGCAGACTGGCCAACTCAGGTGTCGGGTGCATAGGCCCAGGGCTGCCCAGATCCAGCAGCCAAGACTCGGTTTGAATAGCTTCAGTCTAGGCAGATCTTGGGGTGAGAACAAGACAAGGTTCATGAGACTTTGGATCCTATTGTGAATCCACACCAGGGGGTAAGGATCCCTTCTCCCTGATTTGCCGCTTCCTTTGCAGATGCCGTTGCCAGGCCCCCCAAGCCACTCCCCCCAGCACCAGAGAGGCTCCACCCAAATAGGTGCCTCCTGCCGGTAACCCCGCCAAAGCCAAGGCTAGGGATCCCACCCAAAGCGTCATGGCATAGATCAGCAAAACCGAGTGCCGTTGCGAAAGCCCTGCCTTGAGTAAGCGATGGTGCAGATGTCCCTTATCGGGATGGAAAGGAGATTGCCCCCTGGATAGCCGCTTGAAAATCACCGTGGACATATCCAGAATGGGCACCGCCAAAATACAAAACGGGAAAGCCACCGCCAATGTCGTCACCACCTTGGCCACCCCAATCACTCCAATCCCAGCCAAGGTAAAGCCCAAAAAATAAGCTCCGCCATCCCCCATAAAAATTTGGGCCGGGTTGAAGTTGTAGCGCAGGAAACCCAAACAAGCTCCCGCCAAAGCCGCTGCAAGCATGGCTGCTGCCGGTCGATCCAGAAGCAACGTCACCATCAACATCGCCACCGCCGCAATCCCTGATACCCCTGCCGCCAACCCATCCAACCCATCCATGAAATTGATGGCATTGGCCATCCCCACCAGCCAGAGCAGGGTAATCAGCAGGCTCAACCAAGCGGGGAAAAACCAAGTGCCCAAGACCGGCAGACTGATAAATTCTATGCGTACGCCCACTCCCCAAGCGGCAGTAGCCACGGAAAATTGCATGAGCAGGCGAGAGAAGGGCGAGAGATGAAACAGATCATCCGCCAGCCCAATCAAGAAAAACAGAACCCCACCAATCGTCACCCCCCAAATCTCATACTCCTGCTCAGTGCGCAGACCGCCAAAGGCCCCAGACCCCCACAACAGCAGCAGAGCGACGAGATTCCCAGAAAAAATCGAGATACCCCCCAGGCGTACCATCGGCTGCTGATGAATTTTGCGCTCATCCGGTAAATCCAATTGGCCACTGCGAATACCAACCGCTTTGACCACAGGAGTCGCCCACAAAACAACACAGGCAGCAGCAAGAAAGGCGACCAGATAGGGCATGGCAAGCCGTAGAAACTATTCCAAGTGTGGGTACAAAGGGAACCTTCGACACAGCTGAGCCACCTGCTGCCGACAAGCTGTCAAAACGTCAGCGTCTTCAGGGTGAAACAGGCAATCAGCAATAATTTGCCCGATTTGCTCAAATTCTACTGGCCCCAAACCGCGGGTGGTCAAGGCAGGGGATCCCAAGCGTAGACCGCTGGCCACAAAAGGAGACTGCGGATCAAACGGAATGGTGTTTTTGTTGGCAGTGATGTGAATCTCATCCATCAGCCGATCCGCCCGCTTACCCGTCATCAAGGGATCCACCGCACCACTCTTCTCTAGCGCTGCCGAAACCGAGCGCAGATCTAACAATATTAAATGGTTGTCAGTTCCCCCAGAGACCAAGCGAATACCGCGGCTTTGCAGGGATTGGGCCAGCGCCTGAGCATTGGCGATCACCTGGGCAGAGTAGCTGGAAAAACTGGGTTGTAAAGCCTCTCCAAAGGCTACAGCTTTAGCCGCGATCACATGCTCCAGCGGTCCCCCTTGGCTGCCTGGAAAGACAGCTTTATCAAATTTTTTGCCCAGTTCCGGATCCCGGGTCAGGATCAAACCGCCGCGCGGCCCCCGCAGAGTTTTGTGGGTTGTTGTGGTCACCACATCGCAGAGGGGAATCGGGTTGGGATGATGTCCCGTCGCTACCAAGCCAGCAATATGGGCAATATCGGCCAACAGATAGGCCCCCACCTCATCGGCAATCGACCGGAAGGCGGCAAAATCAATTATGCGGGGATAGGCAGAATAGCCGCAGATGATCAACTTGGGGCGGTGTTGTTGCGCCAGAGCACGCACCTGCTCAAAATCGATCCGCTCACTTTCGGGATCCACCCCGTAATGCACCACATTGAACCACTTGCCGGAAACATTCACCGGAGATCCGTGGGTGAGGTGACCCCCATGGGAGAGATCCATGCCCAAAATCGTGTCTCCCGGCTGCAATAGGGCCAGGAATACGGCGAAATTGGCCTGGGCCCCCGAGTGAGGCTGGACATTGGCATGAGCAGCCCCGAACAGTTGCTTGGCCCGATCAATCGCCAGTTGCTCCAGTTGATCCACAAACTCGCAGCCGCCGTAGTAGCGCTTCCCTGGTAAGCCCTCAGCATATTTGTTGGTCAGGACGGAGCCTTGGGCAGCCAAAACCGCTGGTGAGGTAAAGTTCTCACTGGCGATCATCTCCAGGTGATCCCGCTGCCGGTTTAATTCTTGCCCAATCAGGCCAAACACCAGCGGATCCGTTTCCGCCAGAATCGACAGACTATCTCGTTGCGTGTGCAGACTTTGAGGAGCAGCTACCATAGGACGCCAATGAGGTAATAAAGACAGCTCAGATTCCGCTCAGATCTGAATCTAGATTCCGAATGCTGAATGGCCAAGCTGATCCAAATTGCCACGTCATCGTAGCACGGCTGCCCCTCTCCCATAGCCCTCTGATGGTACTAACTGGAGCTGGCAAATCCCTGTCCCGTATGGACTCCTCCCTTTGGATAATCCACCCAGCGAAACTGTACCCGACTGGAGCTAGGGTCATAGAGAGTATAGGTCGCTTGCCCAGGGATCCCACCCACTGTACCAACCCCCACCACCTGCCGAGGCTGTACTGGCTTTGATTTTGACACTCCCCACACTAAAGTGACGGGGATTCTTGAATAGCCCAGAATCGGACTTGCAACGGCGTTGTCAATGACCCTCCGGGTCATGCGGAGCACGATGCGCCTCTACTGACTCCACTGAGGTCAAGCCCCAATGTTGCCGCTACTTTCCGGAGTATATTGGCAGCTCCATTGCCATCCGCATTCAGATACCCATTTCCTGCGGTTCGATAGAGTCCTCGTTTGACACGCCGTCCTGACGCTTTCCAGCCTTCGGGTTTTTCACCGTATTGGGGAAGAGCGTCCTTGTCCAGAAAACTTGCTGCTGAAGTATTCGCTTCCTCTGTTTCAACAAATCGGATGCCATACGGCTGGCAAAGCTGAGATGCTCTCTGCTTCAACCGGGCGGTGGGAATTTGGACAAACTGCTGCCTTGTTGATAGCATCCCGCATTTGACAGTTACGTTTCTCAGGGATTGCCGCCAGTTGTTTTGACCAAAAGCCTTGAGGTTGACCTTCTGTCAACGCAGCGACTCGTTTGTTGTACCACTGATTCTTAGACATGAAGCTCTCCCATCTGGCGTAGCCGAGGTGGGAGTGTCCTATGCCAATCTCGAACTATCCAGAGTCCAGAGATCACATAGACAAGCCCAGCTTCTAGGCGACCGTCCAGAGCTTTTGCTGAAACGGCCCTCACTGTCTTTTCGGCAAGTGAGCTTTAAAGCACCCAGGGTTATGACGACTAGCCTCCGCCGCTCCTTGACCCCCACCTGTTCCGAGGTGGGGGAATGTGTCACGATGATTCAAGTGTCGTCCATCAATAATGAAGCTGGTTCCCACATTACTAACGCAGGTCAGCCAGTTATTGATGCCGTGGTCAATACCAAGAGCATTGGAGACACTCAACGTTATAGACCTTGTTGGATCCTTGGCACAGATACTCAATGACCGCCCGTTCCTTTGGCTTGAGCAAGAGAAGATTTTGCTGACAACCAAAAGTCATTCGAGTTGATGAGGAGTATGATAACAACACTCTAGCATCCTCAAAATGTCCGTGCTGCCACGGTTCAAGAATAGATTGAAGACCCACATCACGGATGACTGCGACTAAAGTCGCCCCAACGCTTTTCCACCTCGCACTGAAGTGACGAGGCTACCAAGCGGGTTTAACGTGTTGAAAGCAATCAAGGTCGGCATCTATCCTGCCGATGAGCAGTCCATCCTGCTAGCCAAGCATTTTTCATCATGAAAAAACAGATCCCAGCGCTGAAGGTTGAGCATGAATGGCGGAAGGAATGCTATTCGCAGTGCTTGCAGCCGTCGGTACTGAATCTGTCGCGGGCGTTCCAACCCTTCTTTGAGGGGAGAGCGAAGTACCCCAACTGCAAATCTAAGCATCATGTGCCGACGGCAGACTTACGCCATCGGCAGTCGGTTCAGTTCCCTCAAAACGTCAAAGTGATTTCGTGATTTCTGAGTCTGCAATCAAGTTTCTTGGTTCTCTGGGTAGGGTTGCGGCTCACAACAGCATGATAGGGACATCAATGGAGCAATCAATATCAGCAATGAAGGCTTGCGGATTCTGGCCTCAGGAAGTGGGGCTTCTGATCTAGGACGCGATGTAAGACCAAAGGGAGGAAGGCGCAAGTCCACCCTCTCCGAGGCTGTTGTGGATGATTAGAGAAGCCCGCGCTGTATGCAGAGCATCAGCGTCGGGCACTTCACGGAGTGAGTCTGTTCCTGGCACTCCTGGCTACGGGAAAACAGAGGGCAAGATGCGGGAAAGAATACGACCCAACTCTAGCGGTAGCGTGTAACCTTGGCTTTGAGCGGTTCGCAACTCTAGGTTGCAACTCTAAACGGGTGGGAGCTAGCAACCTTGCTCGGCAGGTTCATATCATGAAGGTAGGATAAAGCAGTGGGTATGCCCATGGCAGTAGAGCAACTGCTATTGGTGTCTTCTCAGGAAACAGCCTCTTGGTTGTGTCCGGCGCTGCGCTCGCAAGGGTTTCAGGTACGGGTAAGCCAGTCAGCGGATGCCCTGCCTGTGCAACTGGCGGCTGGATCATTTGATTTGGCTCTGTTGGATCTGGGATGGGTGACCGGGATCCTGCCGCAGGGGTTGCCGCTGATCTACTTTGACTCCAGGGTTGACTCCGAGCTGACCAAGCTACCCTCTCAAGCTCAGTTGCGGCTGCAAGGCATTGAGCCAGGGTTGTTCCTGGCGGATCTTAGGGATGCGCAAGCGCTGCGAACCGCGATCGAATTTTGTTTGTACAAACATCGAACCGAGAACAAACTGAAAAGCCTGGAACAGTTCCTAGCCTCCAGCTTGACCAGTATGGGGGATGCGGTGATCTCCACCGATTTGCAGGGGCGTGTCACTTTCATGAATCCAGTGGCGGAAGCGTTAATTGGCTGGCGCAGAGGGGAGTCACTGGGTAAGCCTGCCTCGGAAATTGTGCGTATGGTGGATGCCCGTACCCATCAACCTCTACCGGATCCCTGGGCGGAAGCGTTACGGGGCCAGGTGATGATCGGCTCCGGTGAAGCGGTGTTGCTGCTGGCACGGGATGGAGAAGAAGTCCCGGTGGCCAATGGCATTGCCCCTTTGCGGGATGAATCTGGCCAGCCCAAGGGAACGATCCTGGTGCTGCGGGATCTGACGGTGCGACCATCCCCCCACAGGTTGCTTAGTGCTCTCCACGATACCCTGACAGAACTGCCCAACCGTGCCCTATTTATGGATCGGCTGCAACGGGCGGTGGAACGGGCACGGCGGAGCCCTGGAGAGCGCTTTGCCGTCTTGTTTCTCGATTTGAACCGGTTTAAGGCGGTGAATGACAGCCTTGGTCATCATGCCGGTGATGAACTGCTGGTGGGTACAGCCCGGCGGCTGGAAACCTGTGTGCGCTCCATCGACACCCTGGCTCGTTTTGGCGGCGATGAATTTGCCATTTTGCTAGAAGGGATCCAACAGGTGAGCGATGCCACCCGGGTCGCCGAACGGATTCACCAATCCCTGCAGGTGCCGTTCCAGATTCAGGCTCACGATGTAACCATCAGCGCCAGTATTGGCATTGCCTTGGCTGGATCCCAGGCATTGGATCCTGATCTGCTGCTGCAACAGGCGGATAGTGCCATGTATCGGGCCAAACAACAGGGGCCAGGTCGGTATGAGGTTTTCGATCCGCTGCTGCATCGCTATGCCAAGGCCAGAGCCCAATGGGAAGAGGAACTGCGGCGCGCCCTAGAGCAGGGACAATTGCGGGTGTGTTATCAGCCGGTGGTAAACCTGGCCAAAGGCGATTGGCAGGCAGTGGAAGCCTTGCTCTACTGGGAACATCCAGAACGGGGTTGGCTAAGTGGGCGCGAGTTTCTCGGGGTAGCCGAAGAGGCTGGGTTGGCGGTGCCCCTGGGAGATTGGCTGATTCAGGCTGCCCTGCAGCAGTGGCAGCAGTGGCGAGCCCAGTATTCTTGGATGTCCGAGTTGCCCTTACACCTCAACTTGCTTCCCCAACAATTTGCCCAGCCGGATTTGGCCCAACGCCTGCAACGTCGGTTACAGGAGTGCCAACTGCCTGGATCCCTGTTGTACCTGGGGTTAACAGGCACCCTGTTGATGGAGGCCAGCTCTCTGGTGGAACAACAGCTGCATCAATTGCAACGGTTGAGTGTGGCGCTGGTGCTGGAGCGGTTCGGTAGTGGCTATGTCTGTTTGCAACGCCTCAGTCACCTGCCTTTGCAAGGGATCCGTCTCGATGCTTCACTGGTACAGGCGATTGGCCCTCAGCAACGGGAGCCAGACAAGGCCCTGTTGGCAGCCCTGCGCTTGGCGGAGATCCTGAATTTGCCGGTTACGGCCCCCGCTATTGAAACCTCCGAGCAAGCCCTCTACCTGCACCGTATGGGCTGTGAAAGGGGCCAGGGATCCCTGTTTTATCCTCCCTTGGCGGCTGGTGAAATGGGATCCCTGTTGGGAAGAGAAGCCTTGGCGGCTTAATCGAGACAGGGTAGCTTGAGGTTGGGTCTGCGGGTTCTAAACCCCTCAATCAGAGATTCATACTGGTGTTATCCTTGCCTGGATCCCAGCCTGGGACTTTGAGTTTATGTCCTCACACGACCGCTCGAGCCAATCCCTGATTCCAAGCATTCAAAAAAAATTGATCGATCTCACCCAGCGCACCGTTGCCCGCGTTAAAGGACACTCTGCTGAATCTGAGCAACCTCAGCAATTTTGGGATTGGGCCAGCCACCTCTTTACCGAAAGTCTCTTGGAAGCCGAAGCAGAAATGGGTCACTGCAATGTGATGGTGATCGGCAAAACTGGGGTGGGCAAAAGCACCTTGGTGAACGCTGTCTTTAAGGATGAACTGGCTCGAACCGGCGTGGGCAGCCCTGTAACCCGCCACATCCGCAAATATTGCAAACAAGATTGCCCGATCACCATTTATGACACACCGGGCATGGAATTGTCTGGGGAACAAAATGTGGGTATTCGTCTAGAAGTTGCCCAACTGATTGATGAACTGCGCCTGCGGGATCCCGAAGAGCACATTCATATTATTTGGTATTGCATTCATCATGAAGCCAATCGTTTGGAAGAAACCGAACGGGATTGGTTACGCTCATTGGAGCTTAAAGATGTACCGGTGATTCTCGTTTTAACCCAATACCTAGAAGGCTCTGAAGAGAGTGAATTCTTAAAGTACTTGCAACATCAAAACCTGCCGGTGCGTTATATCGTGCCAGTCTTGGCCCGCGACAAAGCAATTACCCGGAAAATTACGATTCCTGCCTACGGCCTGGAGCACCTGATTGGCTGTACCTTAGAGCTGTTACCGGAAGTCGCCCGTCTGGCCTTCATTCAACAACAAATGCTACGGGTGGATTTGAAAGCCCAGGCTGCCTCCAAGTATGTTTCCGGTTATGTAGCCAGCGCCGCCTTTATCGGGGCAGTGCCAATCCCTTTTGCAGATGCGCCTTTGTTGGTAACCGCACAAATCGGCATGATCGCCAATATCAGTTTTATCTTTGGCTACAAAACTTCTCCTTCCTTTTATTACTCTCTGATCGGGGCTTTGGCTGGAACTGCCATAACGACAGTAACAGGGCGCACGATTGTTTCTAACCTGCTTAAGTTTATCCCTGGCGTTGGAACAACTATGGGTGGGATCCTCCAATCCACCACGGCGGCCACCCTCACCCTCTCACTGGGCCTTGCCTATATTGAGGTGATGAAAGCGATTGCTCGTGCTGAAATCAAAGGAACCCCGTTGTCCGAATCGGAAATTAAAGATCTCTTTGTGCAGCAGTACCGCGACTATGCTGCTTCTAGACGAAATACGTTAAGAGATGAGGAGGAGGACTGGGAGTGAAAGGCTGCAGTTCAGCTGCAGTTCAATAGTTACCTGGAGATCGCACCGGAGGTAGAACCGGAGTTGGCTCCAAGCTGGTTGTAATGGGGACTGGCCTCAAACCCAAATGCCCCTTGTACCAAATACAAAGGACGGCCTTTCACCTCTTCAAAAATGCGACCTAGGTATTCTCCGATAATTCCCAGGCTGATCAACTGGATCCCGCCCAGAAACAGCATGATCACTGCCAAAGAGGCATACCCAGGTACATCGGATCCCAATAAAAGCGTGCGCACCACCAAAAAGAGGCCATAGAGCAAAGCCAGCAGTGAAATTCCCAAACCCAAGTAGCTCCAGACCCGCAGTGGCCAAGAACTGAAGGAGGTGATCCCCTCCACCGCCAAATTCCACAGGCGCCAATAGTTCCATTGGGTTTTACCCCGAAAACGCGGGGCACGATCATAAAAAATAGCCGTTTGTCGATAGCCCACCCAGGCAAAGATCCCTTTCATGAAGCGGGTGCGCTCCCGCAGTTGCTTGATTGCTTCCACCACCTGTCGATCCAACAGGCGAAAATCCCCGGTGTTGCGTGGGATCCGCACCTGACTGAGCTGATCGATGACATGGTAAAACCCGTTGGCGGTCAATTGTTTGAACCAGCTTTCCCCCTGCCGGCTGCGGCGCACCGCGTACACCACTTGGTAGCCCTGCCGCCATAGCTCCAGCATCTCCGGGATCAGTTCCGGCGGATCCTGAAGGTCGGCATCAATGGGAATGACGGCTCTCCCCGAGGTGTAATCAATCCCTGCAGTGAGGGCGATCTCTTTGCCAAAACAACGGGAGAGGTTAATCACCTTAATGCGGGGATCCCGTTGGTGAAAGGCAAGCAGTTTTTCCAGGGTACTATCCTGGCTGCCGTCGTTCACACAAACCAATTCGTAACTGAGTTGCAAGGGATCCAAGGTTTGGGTGAGGCGCTCAAACAAATGCTCAAGGTTATCCGCCTCATTTTTGCAGGGGATGACGATGGATAGCTCAGGATGGGTGAACTCAGCCAGCATCAGGGGCTACAGGAAGGGCAACAAAAGGGATCCCTGCCAATAGGATTAGCGCATCCCAAGTACCAAAATTACAAGTGCCATCATACGGTCGCCGACATATCCGCCACAATCGAACGCAACTCATCCTCTGAGACACGATACACCTCGTTACAGAAGTGACAGACAGCCTCTGCCCCCTTATCGGTGTGGATCATATCCATCAGCTCGTCCCGACCCAACATGCGCAAAGCCCCCTTCACCCGGTCAGAATTGCACTTGCAGTAAAACCGGATGGTGCGCATCTCCGGCACAATTTTGAGATCCAAATCCCCCAAGCAAATTTGCAGCAGCTCCCGCAACCCGCCCCCCGAGGCCAGCATCGGGCTGAATTCCTCCACTTTGGCCAAGCGGGTTTCCATCTCCGGGATCAGACTGGCGGGCGCTCCCGGCATTACCTGCAGCAAAACACCCCCGGCAGCCCGCACCCGATGAGAATCAAGATTCACACCCAAAAGTACCGCCGAAGGGGTTTGCTCCGACGAGGAGAGATAGTAGGTGATATCATCCCCCACTTCTCCAGACACCAACTCCACTGCGCTGGTGTAGGGCTGGCCATACCCCAGATCCCGCAACACATGCAAGTAGCCGTAGCGCCCGATCGCCTGGCCCACATCCAACTTGCTCTCTGAGGTGAGGGGCAACTCAATCGCCGGATTGCCCACATAACCGCGCACCGTGCCATCCAAACCGGCATCCACCCAAATGTTACCGAGGGGGCCATCCCCCTTCAGTTGCAGATTAATCCGTGCCTGACGTCGTTTCAGGTTGGCCGCCAGCAAGAGTCCTGCACTCATGGCCCGACCCAAGGCCACCGTCGCCACATAAGAAAGCTTGTGCCGCTCCCGTGCCTCTTGGACCGCTTGGGTGGAAACCAACCCCACCACCCGAATTTTGCCTTCTGCCGCCGTAGCTCGGATCAGATGATCCGGAAGAGATTGGGGCGGACCCTCAGCAACCACTTTTGATCCCTTTGATCCAGTTGATCCAGAGGCATCCGTCATCACAACCTCAACGCGCGTCTTGAAGCCAAGTGCCTGGGATCCCCTGGCGACTCACTTCCCTTCTATTTTGAATTGTAACCACTCTCCCGCAGCACTACCGGAGTTAGCGCAGTCAGGAGGGGGCAGGAGTACTCCTTTTCTGGGAGACATCTTAAGAAGTGTGAAGATCTGAGATGGTGAATGGCAGCCATGCCCGAAAATAGCATCCGGGTATGTTCGTCATACTCTTTAAAAAAATCGACTTGAGGATAGATATCCATGAGCGTTGTCACGAAATCGATTGTGAATGCGGACGCGGAAGCCCGCTACCTGAGCCCAGGGGAATTGGATCGGATCAAATCCTTTGTCACCTCCGGTGAGAAGCGGTTGCGCATCGCTCAAGTCTTAACCGAGTCTCGTGAGCGCATTGTCAAGCAAGCTGCCGATCAACTCTTCCAGAAGCGCCCTGATATTGTCTCCCCTGGTGGCAATGCTTACGGCGAAGAGATGACTGCGACTTGCTTGCGGGATATGGACTACTACCTGCGCCTGGTTACCTACGGCATCATCGCTGGTGATGTCACCCCGATCGAAGAGATTGGCTTGGTGGGTGTGCGGGAAATGTACAACTCTTTGGGCACCCCGATCCCGGCGGTGGCTGAGAGCGTGCGTCAAATGAAGCAGGTGGCTAGTGGTCTGTTGTCTCCGGAAGATGCGGCCGAGGCTGGCTATTACTTTGACTTCGTAGTGGGAGCAATGGGCTAATCCCTCATTGTTCTGACTGCACAACTGTTGAATGTTCACTGATTTGGATTTAGGAAGCTCATCATGCAAGACGCGATTACCGCTGTGATCAACAGCTACGACGTCCAAGGCAAGTATCTCGACAACTCTGCCATTGACAAGTTGAAGTCCTTCTTCGCCACGGGCGAGTTGCGGGTGCGGGCGGCTGCTACCATCGCCGCCAATGCCTCCACCATCGTCAAGGATGCGGCTGCTAAGGCGTTGTTGTACTCCGATCTGACCCGTCCCGGTGGCAACATGTACACCACCCGTCGCTATGCTGCTTGCATCCGCGATATGGATTACTACCTGCGCTATGCCACCTATGCCATGCTGGCCGGGGATACCTCTATCCTGGACGAGCGGGTGCTGAATGGGTTGAAGGAAACCTACAACTCTTTGGGCGTGCCCGTGGGTGCCACCATCCAAGCCATCCAAGCCATGAAAGAAGTGACCGCTGCTCTAGTCGGTGCTGATGCTGGCAAAGAGATGGGTGTGTACTTCGACTACATTTCCTCTGGCTTGAGCTAAACGCTAGCGTCGTTGGATCGGTTTGAGTTCCATTGTCCAACGAGCACGACGGGCGATTTGCCGCAGGGATCTGGTGTGCTAATCAGGGTACGCGAGCTTTCTGAGGTGGGTCGCCTGTTTTGCTGGTCGAGATAGCCCATTTCGTTGTAGATCAGGGATCCCATATCATGCGCATGTTTAAGATCACGGCCTGTGTGCCCAGCCAAACCCGGATTCGCACCCAACGGGAGCTGCAAAATACCTTCTTCACAAAGTTGGTGCCCTACGATAGCTGGTTCCGGGAACAGCAACGCATCCAAAAGTCCGGTGGCCGCATCATTAAGGTGGAATTGGCCACAGGTAAGCCTGGCATGGATGTAGGACTGCTGTAGTTCCCCTATCCGTTCGCATTTTCTCCTCAGATACTGGCAATAGCCCTCTCCAGATCCGGTATGTCCAGCTTCAGGGTCTTTCGCCTTGGGGTTGGGGTAGCGGGTCTGCTTGTTTCGTGAGGGTGAGGATCCGACATGTTGCCCCATGGACTGCCCCTCCAGCCTGAGCCGATCATTACTGCCCGTGAGCTGAGCAAGGTTTACCCGGTTGCCATCAAGGATCCCGGAATCATCGGTACTCTACGACATTTCTTTCGCCGCACCTATCGCTACATTCCGGCGGTGCAATCGATGAGCTTTCAGATCCAGCCGGGGGAGGTGGTGGGGTTTCTCGGGCCCAATGGCGCGGGCAAAACAACCACCCTAAAAATGCTGACGGGGTTAATCCATCCTTCCGGGGGAACCCTGCAGGTGGTGGGTCACACGCCCTATCGAAGGGATCCCGCTTTCTTGCAGCAAATTACCCTGGTGATGGGGCAAAAACAGCAGTTGCTCTGGGATCTACCGGCGATGGATTCCTTGCGGATCAATGCTGCGGTTTATGAGATCCCGGAGAAGGACTTTCAAGAGCGGGTGGGGGAGCTGACGCAGCTGCTAAGTCTGGAGGGGAAACTGACGCAACCGATGCGCAAGCTCTCCTTGGGAGAACGGATGAAGGCAGAGTTGCTGGCGGCTCTGTTGCACCGACCGAAGATTTTATTTTTGGATGAGCCGACGCTGGGGTTGGATGTCAATGCACAGGCCAGTGTGCGGCAATTTTTACGGGACTACAACCGGCGCTACGGGGCAACCATCCTGTTAACCAGTCACTACATGGCAGATATCACAGCCTTGTGTGAGCGGGTGTTGGTGATCAACACAGGGCAACTGATTTACGATGGCGGCCTTGAGGAGTTGCTGGAGCGGTTTGCCCCCTATCGGGAAGTCAAGCTGGAGCTGGCCCAAGCCTGTCCACTGGCCCAACTGCAAACCTATGGGGAAGTCCAAGCTGCCCGGGATCCGATGCTGACGGAAGGGTGTGAAGTGCGTCTCTGGGTGGAACGGCAAACCCTGACCCAGACGGTAGCCCGGCTTTTGGCAGAGCTACCGGTGCTGGATCTGACGGTGACGGATCTGCCGATTGAAGAGGTGATTGGACGGGTGTTTCAGGGAGGGATCCTGACGCCGACTGACAGTCCTCAGGATAGGTGAGATCCACCCCAGTGCATGAGCAAAAAGCCCAAACCCTTTCCAGCAGTTGGGCACAAAGTTGATGGGCAGCCTTACCTAGAACAGATCTGACCTCAACCTCAGATTTTCTGGGTGGCAGCCTCCCGTTGTTCAGGGGTAGAGCGGGCTGCGTGCAGGGCAAAGTAGAGCTTATTGAGGGCATTCATGTAAGCTTGGGCGGAGGCGACAATAATGTCGGTATTGGCGGCATGGCCGGAAAAGACCCGTTCCTCGTGGCGCAAGCGAATGGTGACTTCCCCAATCGCGTCGATCCCGGCGGTGACCGACTGAACGGAGAACTCGATCAACTTATTGGGTATATCGACAATGCGGTTGATGGCTTTGTACACGGCATCCACCGGGCCAGTCCCCACCGCTGCATCCATGAGTTCTTGCCCATCCGGGGTAATCAGGCGCACCGTAGCCGTCGGTGCCTGCTTATCTCCGCATACCACCTGCACATGATCAAGGCGGTAGAGTTCTGGCACGGGGCGGGTTTCATCGTTCACGATCGCCTCCAAGTCCAGATCGGAGATTTCTTTTTTCTTATCCGCCAGTTCCTTAAAGCGGATGAAGGCTTTGTTCAGGTCTTGCTCCGAGAGGTGAAAGCCCAACTCTTGTAGACGATTGCGGAAGGCGTTGCGGCCCGAGTGCTTGCCCATGACCAATGTGCTGGACTGTAAGCCAATGGTTTGGGCATCCATAATTTCGTAGGTTTGCCGGTTTTTGAGCATGCCATCCTGATGGATCCCGGACTCGTGGGCAAAGGCATTGGAACCGACGATGGCTTTGTTGGGCTGCACCAACATCCCTGTTAGGTTAGAAACCAAGCGAGAGGTGCGGTAAATCTCTTGAGTTTTGATGTGGGTGAGGGGTTTTTCGGAGTCAACCGGCAAGCCGAAATAGGGGTTGAAGTAGCTGCGGCGCACATGCAAAGCCATCACCAATTCTTCCAGAGCGGTGTTGCCAGCCCGCTCGCCAATGCCATTGATCGTTACCTCTACCTGGCGAACTCCTTGCTTGATGGCCTCTAGGAAGTTGGCGACGGAAACCCCCAAGTCATCATGGCCATGAACAGAAAGCACCGCCTGCTTGATATTGGGTACGTTTTCACGGATCCCTTTGATCAATTGGCCAAACTCCTCCGGCATGACGTAGCCAACCGTGTCCGGGATATTGATCGTTTTGGCTCCGGCCCGAATCGCCGCTTCGATCACCTGGTAGAGATACTCGGGATCCGAGCGGGTGGCATCCATCATGGAAAATTCCACATCGTCCACAAAAGATTTGGCATAGGCCACCATCTCTTCGGCAATCTGCAACACTTCGGCGCGGCTCTTGCGCAGCTGGTATTGCAGGTGAATGTCGGAGGTGGAGATAAAGGTGTGGATGCGGGGTTTGGCAGCGGGTTTGAGGGCCTCGGCAGCTGCTTCAATGTCCGGTTTGAGGGCGCGGGCCAAGCTGCAAATCACGGGGCCATCGGCGGATCCCACCTGTTCGGCCACCTTCTGTACGGCTTCGAAGTCTCCAGGACTGGCGTAGGCAAAGCCCGCTTCGATGATGTCCACTCCCAGTCGGGCCAGTTGCCGGGCAATCGCCAGTTTTTCTTCGGTGTTCAGGGTAGCACCCGGGCACTGCTCACCATCCCGCAGGGTGGTGTCGAAAATCAACACATGATCGAGGGCTTGGCCATCAAAAGAAGAGACCGCAGCAGCATCCATGACCGTAACTGGGGTAACGAAACATCATCCTTCATTGTGACATTGCCGTGTCTCGGCATCCTAGGGTTGCTTCTAACTGGGCCAAATGTGAGTGAGGTTAATCCGGTTTCTGCTTTGGAGGAAGCTGGATCCCGAAGGCTTGAGATAGGAGCTGATGATACTCCTGCTCATCCTTAAGGATGCGTTCCTGCCGTCCCTTGGCGGTGGTCTCGATCCACTTAAAAGAGGCGGAGCCATTGGCACGTGCGGTGAGGGTGATTCGTCCTGTGGGAGTAGCTAGGGTGCAGAGGCGCAAACGGGTAAACATCGATTCCGGCGAAGTTTGGTGAAAGTGGCACATCGGCTCGAACTCCTGCAACTGGCGCGGGATCCGATCCAGCAGAAACAGGGTTTTCCAAGTCTGATCTGCTTGTTCCTGTTGCACCTGCCAGTAGCGAGGAGAGGGTGTGGATGGCCAGGGATCCGCGGCGGCTGCAGCCTTCTGATCCGACCAGGGAACCAGTCGGTAGCGCCCCTGCTGTTGGGTTTGAATCTTGGGATCCCCTAGTCGCAAAGGCTGCCGAAAGGAATCCCCGTAGCCCACATCGGCTAGCCAAGCTTGGCCATCCAGAGTGACTTGCACTGCCAGATGATCAAATTCTGGGCCGAAACTGCCATCCGCCCGACTGACCTGCCCCGACAAAAGCTGCACCGAATATCCCATGCCGGCTAAAGCAGCGGCCAGCAGGCTGTTCAACTCAAAACAAAATCCGCCCCGCCGCTCCCGCACGATTTTTTGAAACAAGGGATCCCGTTCGAGGCGAATTGGACGACCGCAATGAATGTCTAGGTTCTCGAAGGGTACCGTCAGCAGGTGGGCCAGATGGATCTGTTGCAGGGTTTGCAGGGTGGGCTGGGGGGAGCCAGTATAACCAATCCGATCCAGGTAGGCCGCGACTTGGGAAGGAGTGAGAGCATCCATATCACCCTAGAAGCTGCTGAGAACGCTTGTGTTGACCTTAACAGTCCTTCCACTAGCGATGCACCGAGGTGTTGCTTATACAACTGAGTTACGACTAGGTATGGCTATGACGATGGTGTAAGTCAGGAATGTGAGTATGACTGTGGGTCAGAGATCTGTGCTGATGCCAGTGTCTATGATGCACGGAGGCAGGCAGTTCAGGATGAACATGCTCGTGATGTCCGTCGTTATGACGATGCCAATGTTCATGCTCGATTGCTGAATGTTCATGTTCGTGTTGGTGTCGATCCTGAAACAAAAGCCCTGTGGAAATTGCGAATAGACTCATCGAGATCAGTTGTTGAGGGGAAATACTTTCTCCCAGAAACAATGTGGCAAGCCCAATTCCAAAATAAGGAGCAGTAGAGAAGAGAAGTTGGCTGCGTGTAGCTCCCAAGTTTTGGGCAGCAGTAATGTATAAAACAAGGCTAATGCCATAAGAGAAGATACCGATTCCCAGGGCAGATATCACCGTTAATCCACTTGCCTGCCAGGGTTGTAAAACCCACCCAATACTCAGATTGACGAACCCGGCGACCCCGCCTTTCCAAAAGGTGACCTGGCTAGGCCGTAGCCCATCAATCAGTGCCGTTAAATGGTTATCCAGCCCCCAACACAGGCAGGCCATGACAACCCATAGCCCAGCTTGTATGCCAGCAAAACCTTCTCCCCAAGACAGTAAAATTGAGGCGAAGAACATCATCCCAGCTGCTAACCACCCGAACCCTCCAAGCTGATCTCGAAATAGAAAATGACCTAGAATCGCTGTTGTTGCCATCTCTAAAGTTAGCCAAAGAGCCACTGAAGCAGCAGAGGCCAGTTGTAAGCCCAAAAGCAGAAAAACAGGCCCTAAAATTCCCCCACAGAGAATAGCGGCAGCCAGCCGCCAGCCATTTTGTCGATCCACCTGAGATAGAGGGCGATGGGAAGACTCTTTCCAGAGGCTCGGAAGCACCCCAATTGCCGCCCCTGAGTAGAGAATCCCAGCCAACTGAAAAGGAGATAAATCCTCAAGCAGCCACTTACTCACAGGTGTAGCGGCTCCAAAACAAGCTGCAGCGACTAAAACCAAAACAACGGCGTAGCTTCTCACACAATCTCTCCCAAGCAGGGTAGGTGTTGCATAGAGGAAGCTCTCTCTTTGAGTGCCTCCCAAGCTTGTCAGAGGGAAATACCCCGATTGTACATCTTGAGCTTAGGATGGGCTGTAGAGCCTCCATCCCGAGACCCGTTGCTGAGCCGATGAACGAAAAAACTACTGAGGAGCGAGAATTTCCCATCACCCTGAAGCTCTTCGCCATCTATCAGGAGGTGATCGGTCAGGCCGAACTGAGGCTACAGGTTATCCCTGGCACCACTATTGGGCAGGTGTGTGAGCAGCTCATCCAGCGCTACCCGACCTTGGCCCCTTGGCGTTCGCAAACTCGGTTTGGCCTCAACTTAAATTTTGTCCCTGCAGATACCCCCCTATCTGCTGAAGACGAAGTGGTGTTGATCCCGCCAGTCAGTGGGGGTTGAGGAGGAGAGTGCTACGATAGCGGCAAGAAAAAAAGAAGGCGAAACGTTACATGGCAGAATACACCCAGTCGATTTCCTTTTATGGACGGGAAATTGACATCAATATCGGTTTGTTGGCCCCGCAAGCAGGGTGTGGGGTTTGGTTGACCTCGGGCGAAACTTCCATTTTGGTCACGGCTACCCGGCAGCCAGGACGACCTGGCATCGACTTCATGCCGTTGTTGGTGGACTACGAAGAGCGTCTCTACGCCGCCGGGCGGATCCCGGGCGGGTATTTGCGGCGGGAAGGTCGCCCACCGGAACGGGCTACTCTGATCTCTCGGCTAATAGACCGTCCCATTCGTCCTTTGTTCCCGGAATGGCTGCGGGATGATGTGCAGGTGGTGGCCACTACTCTATCGGTGGATGACAATGTGCCACCGGATGTGTTGTGCATTTTGGGGGCTTCTCTGGCAATCCGGGGAGCAAGGATCCCCTTCAATGGTCCTGTTGCCGCTGTGCGGGTGGGGCTGTTTAAAGATGAATTTATTATTAACCCCACCTACGCCGAAATCGAAGCTGGGGATCTGGATTTGGTGGTGGCAGGCTGTGCCGATGGCGTGATCATGGTGGAAGCCGGGGCCAACCAACTGCCGGAAAAAGACGTGATCGAGGCGATTGAATTTGGGTTTGAAGCGATTCAAGAACTGCTGAAGGCGCAAAACCAAGTCTTCCAAGATCTGAAGATAGAACCCGTAGAATTGCCGCCTCCTCCAGAAAATGAAGCCCTGGTGGCTTTTGTTAAGGAGCAGGCTCAAGAGGCAATCCAGTCGATTTTGAAGCAATTCCTGGACAAAACCAGCCGCGATCAACGATTGGATGAGATTAAAGCCAAGCTGGAAGCCCAGATCCAAGCCCAACCGGAAACGGATCCCTTGCGGCTCTATCTTCTGGAAAATCCGAAGGAGCTGGATGTCCAGTTCAAAGCCCTGACCAAAAAGTTGATGCGGCAGCAGATCATCCAGGAGGGGGTGCGGGTGGATGGCCGCAAGCTGGATGAAATTCGCCCGATTTCCTGCCGAGTCGGGTTGATTCCAAGAGTGCATGGTAGTGCCCTGTTTAACCGGGGTCTGACGCAAGTGCTCTCCATTACCACCCTCGGTACCCCTGGTGATGCCCAAGAGCTGGACGATCTCCACCCCAGCGACGAAAAACGGTACATGCACCACTACAACTTCCCAGCCTTCTCAGTGGGGGAAACACGGCCTTCCCGCTCTCCGGGTCGGCGCGAAATTGGCCATGGTGCGTTGGCAGAGCGGGCTTTGGTACCTGTGATTCCTGATAAAGACAAGTTTGCCTACGTGGTGCGGGTGGTGTCAGAGGTGCTTTCCTCCAATGGCTCCACCTCGATGGGATCCGTCTGTGGCTCTACCCTTTCTCTGATGGATGCTGGGGTACCAATCAAAGCGCCGGTCAGTGGTGTGGCGATGGGCCTGATTAAAGAAGGGGATGAAGTGCGCATCCTCACTGATATTCAGGGCATTGAGGACTTCCTCGGCGATATGGACTTCAAGGTGGCCGGTACCCAAGCGGGGATTACTGCCCTGCAGATGGATATGAAAATTACCGGCATTACGGTCGATATTGTCGAGCAGGCAATTCAGCAGGCCAAAGCTGGACGGGAGTTTATCCTCAGCAAAATGATGGAGGCGATTTCTGCGCCCCGACCCCAGTTGGCCAGCACTGCTCCTCGTCTGCTCACGTTTAAGGTGGATCCCGAAGATATCGGCAAGATCATCGGCCCCGGTGGCAAGATGGTACGTAGCATCACCGAAGCGACAGGGGCGAAAGTAGACATCAGTGATGATGGCACGGTCACAGTTTCTTCGGCAGTGGGCGGTCAAGCAGAAGCAGCCCGGGCGATGATCGAGAACCTGGTGCGACGCGTGCAGGAGGGGCAAGTGTACTTGGGTAAGGTAACCCGCATCATTCCCATCGGCGCCTTTGTGGAGTTTTTGCCCGGTAAAGAAGGCATGATCCACATCTCGCAACTGGCAGACTATCGGGTGGGTAAGGTGGAAGATGAGCTGGCTGTGGAAGATGAGGTGGTGGTGAAGGTGCGCAGCATCGATCACAAGGGCCGCATCAATCTCACCCGTCTCGGTATCAGTCCTGAAGAAGCGGCTCAGGTGCGCAACAATCACCATTAAGGCTGCGCTTCCGCCCCGCCAAGTTGGAGGTCAGGGATCCCCTCGGCCACCGACGTGAGGGGCCAAGATGGCAAAAGAGACCCTGTCCGACTCAATGCCAGACCCTGTGAGTCACTCCTTTGCTACTCAAGACCCTGTTCCTGAGACTCCCCTTTCCTCAAGAGAAACCCAGCGGAGACTGGGTTGGGCTTTGGCTTGGGGCTTAGGTTGGGCGACCTTGCTTAATCTTTCGGCGCAGCACCCGTTGTTGGTGCGCATGGAGAGTGATGTCCAACAGTGGTTGTACGGTTGGCGAGGCCCACAGGAGCCCTCTGCGGATGTGGTGATCGTGGGTATTGATGGCCGCATTCAAGGGGAAGGTACGGATGGGAGCCAAAACATCGACTTTCTCTTGGAGCGGGCCAACTATGCTGGCTTGACCCTGCGCCTACTGGAGGAAGCCGAGGCCAGAGTGGTGGTTCTGAACCTGCCCAGTAGCTTTGTGGTGCCACAAAACCTGGGTAACGAAAACTTGGATGCGCCGCTGCGGCAAGTGGTGCAGCGCTATCCGGATCGGTTGGTCTTGGCCACCCGTAGCAGTGAGAGTTTTCGCCGTGCCGAGATCAGCATCTACAACCATTTCTTGCCCTTCTCCTCGTTGCGGCTGGAGTACCTCGTGCCGCCGGAACATGTCCAGGGGGTAGTGCAATATCAGGTGGATGGGGCCGGGATCCTACGCAAAGCCCAGCTGCGGGGGGTGTATCTGCGCCGAGATAGCCAAGAAGAGCAGATGTTTGCCTCGGTCGAGAGCCTCGCTTTTGCCAAATATGACCCCGAGGGGGCTAGCCGCTGGTTTCGAGAGCGGGGGTTGGGTCCGGTGCAATTCAACCCGCTGGGAGCCAACCACAGCATCCCGATCATCCCCATCGAACAGGTTTGTCCGCCGGTGATCCTCCAAGCGGGATCCGGATCGGCCTCACAAATTGTCAACCCCAGCCAAGCCTGCCTCAGCCAAGAGGGGATCCCTCCCCTCGATGCAGAAATTGCGGCCCAGCTGCGTGACAAGGTGGTGTTGGTGGGTTTTGTGGGGGGCTATCCCGAAACCTTTCCGGTCCGAACCGCGGATGGATCCCTGATTGCCGCAGTAGAACTGCAAGCGCAAATCCTCTCCAGCCTGCTCACGGGTGAAGTGTATCGCTCGGTGCCTGCGGGTTTGGCGGCCTTTGTGGTGCTGCTGATGGGAGGGGGTACGGGCTTGCTCCTGATGCTTTATCGCCCCCATTTGCGGCTGGGTCGTCAAGACTGGAAACGACAGCGATTTCTTCTGTGGCCTGTACTGGGGCTATTGGTTTACGAAGGTTGGGCTGTAGCGCAGTTTTTGCTGTGGCGCTGGATTTGGCCGCTGGCTCTTCCGGCTCTGGCCAGTGGGTTGACGGGGGTGAGCTTGTTGTTGACTTTGATCATTTTGCAGAACCAGGAGCGGCTACTGGCTCAACAGCAGGAATTGGATCGCCTGCGCCGCGCCGAACAAGAAGCCGCCATTGATCAAGCCCGCAAATTGCTCTACCGAGTCGCCACCGATATTCACGATCGGGAGCTTCAAGAACTGAAGGTGGTCATGGATGATTTGGAGAGTTTGCAATGGCAACAACAGCAGGGAAAAGTCCTCAGTCCTGCCGTTTACGATCACCTGCTGGAACAACTGGAAGGGATCGGACGTGGCATTCGAGATCAGCTCAATGATGTGCGAACCTTAGCTACCAAGTTGCACATTTCCCCCAGTTTGCGGGAAGGGTTGCATCGGGGCATCGAGACTTACTTGGATGAACTGGTGCAAAGCGGCGGTCTGACTCTCTCGGTAGAACGGCAACTGCAGCCCCTGAATGAACCCAATACCAGCGAGTGGTTTGACCAGCGGGAAGATATCCTGCGGTTTTTGCGGGAGGCCATCGGCAATGTGATCGCCCATGTGCAGCCGCCCAAAGGGGATGCCTCGTTTGTGAGCGTGTCATTGACCCAAACCGATCATCACTGCTGCTTGGCGGTGGTCAACGATGGTGCAGAATATGCCCCCAGCCCCAGTGGCGGTTATGGCAGCAAAGCCATGAACACCATCGCCCGCTATCTGCCCAAGGGATCCTGGCACCGTACCCATACCCCAGAAGGCTACACCCACGTTGAGCTGCACTGGGAAATGCCCAGCCTCTGAACGGACATTGTACCCAGTGCCAATGACCAACATCTGACCAATCCGACCAAAAAGCCCCAGTTTTTGACCAGGGCGAACTTACAGAGAATGCTATTGCTCAGGATTTCGTTAGATCAGAGAAGCCGGAACTTCCACTGCGCTAGATCCTTACGAAAAGCAGCGTAAAGCCCCCGGTTTCCAACCGGGGGATATAAGCGCACAGGCTGAATTTATTCAGCAACAGAAATAGTACATACAATAGTCTGCATGAAACGGGTCACCACCACACTCAAGCTCAAGTTTCTTGACCTCAATGCGGTCAAAGCAGAGATGTTTAACCAGACGGTTTGTGCGACAACCGAACTGGCAAACGAACTGCTCCGCATCAGTCCG